>CAJOOX010000058.1 GCA_905236195.1 uncultured Bacteroidales bacterium | reverse complement strand
GAGTCCGTGGTTGACACCTGTGAGGTGGCCGCCTTCATCGGCGACGAGTGCCGCGGTGCCACCCGCGCCAGCGACAACGGCCTCTACTACCTCGTCATCAGTGGCGACGGAGCCGGACAGTCCATGACGCTGCGCACCTGCCTCGAAGGCGACATCATCGACATCGACAACACGCAGATGTACGTCAGCGACAGCAACATCGGCACGTCGTGGGAGCCTTACGTCATCAACCTGGGTGCATTCACCGGCATCACCGTGCTCGACGGTTCTGCCGGCGAGGATGATACCGACTGGTGGACACTGCAGGGCTTCAAGATTGGCCGCAAGCCTACGCAGCCCGGCATCTACTTCCATCATGGAGAAAAGGTCATGGTTAAGTGAGAATAAAAGTTACATGATTCACAAAGAGGATGTGCCCAAAAATAAGCACATCCTCTTTTTTGTGTTATATAGAAGAAGGGGGATTACTACTTTCTTTTAACCGCTGCAATGATACATATTTTTTGAAAAAGGAGTAATTTTCACGGGATATTTCTTCCAAAACGGGCGGTTTTTACGATTTTTAGGAATAGAATGGGGGAAAATTCTAAAATTTGCACTATCTTTGCGGCATGAATTTTCGAAAATTTCTGTTGTCGGCTTGGTTGCTGTGCCTTGTTTTCGATGCCGGAGCTCAGTTTCAACAGGCCAGTTCCGCATCGTCAACGGGGAGCAGTTTCGGCGCATCGTCGTCATCAGGCAACAACCGTAGCGGCATGAACCGCGCCACGTCGGGACGGGACACTGCCTCGGTGGAGGACGATCCCTGCATCTTTCCCGATGACCACAGATACGGCTTTCACATCAATCCCATCACGGGAACCGTCAGCCCGGCCTTTGTAGATACCAGCTACATTGCTCTGGCAGGTCATGACGTGATGGAAGATCAGGCGCTGGCAATTTCACATACGGGCAACTTGATGGGTCCTCATCAGGTGCAGGATTTCTTCAACCGGAAAACGGAACACGACTTCCTGTTTGTGAACGCCTACAGCCTCTTTGCAAGCCGCCCCGAAGAAATACTGCTCTACAACACGCGCATTCCCTTCACCAAAGCCTCCTATTTCACATCGGGAAGCGGCAATACGGGCAACGACCATTTCATTCTGGAATTTGCAGGCAATTTCAACAAGCGTGCCGGTCTGGGTTCCACGCTGAACTATGTGTATGCCCGCGGCGATTATCAGTATCAGTCCACCAAACCGCTGAAATGGGACACCTACCTGTATTACACAGGCGACCATTACAAGGCTTTTCTGACATTCGACCTTTCGAAGTATGCCAACCAGGAGAACGGCGGCATCCTCGACCGTTCCTATGTGCTCACGCCGGAAGCCTTCGACGATAACTTCACCGAAGCCCGCAACATGGCCACTAGCCTGATTGACACGTACAACGATATGGACTACGTGAATCTGCACTTCAGCCACAGCTGGGATTTCGGCGAATTCAATCTGGGCAATCTGACCAGACAGAAGGAACCGGAGCCCAAGTTCACGGACAGTCTGTCGATCTACCGAGACAGCCTGCTGACGGCTATGGGAGATTCGGCCATGATATCAGGCGATTCGCTGACGGCCCATCAGCCCGCACTCCCGCCTGCTCCCCCTGCCGCTCCCGGTACGGAGGAGGATGAAGAGGGCGACGAAAAGCCGTTCATTCCTGTCGCGACGGCATTCAACACCATCGACTTCCAATGGTACGACCACAGTTTCCGCATGCTGGAAGGCGCCGACCAGACCGACAGCATGAATTACTACAAAAACAACTACATCAGTTCGAGTTCGACGGTCGATTCAACCACCTATACCAGTTTTACGGCCTATGCTGGTCTGCGCATCAACGAAGGCTTCGCCAAGTGGTCGCAGATGGCCCTGTCGGCCTTTGTGGGTTACGAACGCCAGAACTACACGCTGATGACCGATCCCGACCTGGCCTATGTGCCCGAGAATAAGCATGCATCCAACAACATCTGGGTGGGCGGACAACTCTCACGTCACCGGAACTCGCTGCTGACGTTCGACGTGCTGGGACGTACCGCCGTGTCGGGCGACAAAGCCGGCGATGTGGATATCAGCGGCAAAATCGGTACGGTGATTCCCTTCGGCCGGCGGGATGAAAACGGAAACCGCCGCGACAGCCTGATTGTGACGGCCAGAGGATATTTCAAAAATATCCATCCCGGCTACTACTACAACCACTATTTCTCGAACCACTTCCGCTGGAACAACGACTTCGATGCCGAACAGCGGTACCGCATTGAGGGCAAGATAGCCTATCCCCGTTCGCGTACCGAAATCTCGGCAGGCATCGAACATATCAACAATTACCACTACTTCTCGGCGGAAGACGGCCTGCCCCATCAGTTCGACGAACAGCTCGACATCCTGGGCATAACGCTCAGACAGGGCATCAAATGGGGCATCCTCCATTGGGACAATTCCGTGCTCTTCCAAACCACGACGGACGACAAGGTGCTGGCGCTGCCTAAAATCAGTATAGAGAGCGACCTCAACATCCGGTTCCGCATCGCTAAGACACTCTACACACAGCTGGGTGTAGATACCTATTACAATACAAAATATTACGCTCCGGCCTACGAACCCGCCACACAGACTTTCCAATCGCAGCACGAGATTGAGTGCGGCGGCTATCCTGTGATGAATACCTACATCAACTGCAACCTGAAGAAAATCAAATTCTACGTGCAGATGACCAACGTGCTTTCCTCGATAACCAACGACACTTTCTCAGGCCCCTATTATCCCATCCAGCCCATGCGCCTGATGTACGGCGTGGTGCTGGACTTCCAGAACTGAATGACCATTACGAAACAGATACAGGAGCTGGACCGGCTCCTGCAAACAGAATACACAAGCGAACGTCAGGAATACGAGAACCTCTGCCGTCGGGTGGGGGTTCGCAGCCGTATCCGGCAGGGCAAATGCTGGTTCCCGCTCTATGTGGGACGTTCGTTCTACAATGCCCTCGATCAGCTGGTGGTGGAAGTGACGGCTCCCGACGGGCTGGACATCACCGAACATGAATTCGAACCCGGCCGCCCGGTGGCTTTCTTCTACGGCGACGGAAGCAACAGCGAAACAGACCGGATATACAACCTCGACGAACCTACCGTTTTCCTCCCCTACTCCTGTCAGGTGTCGCGCATCGACGGCCCGCACATGGTAATCACCATACCCTCGGAGGAAGCCATCGGAAAGCTCCGCATGCTGGCGATGCAGGGTATTCTGGGTGTACAAATCTCGTTTGACGCAACCAGCTACCGCGTGATGCGCGATGCCTTGAAACGTCTCGAGAGCACCTCCGACAAAACAATGCTCCACCTGCGAGAAGTCCTGATAGGAGACGCAAAACCGGGATTCCGCAACCTTCCCAAATTACATTTCCCCTGGCTGAACGAAAGTCAGAACGATGCCGTCCACCAGGTACTTAGTGCCCGCGAAGTGGCCATCGTGCACGGTCCTCCAGGCACCGGCAAGACAACGACGCTGGTGGAGGCTGTCAACGAGACGCTGAACCGCGAGACACAGGTAATGGTCTGCGCCCAGAGCAATGCCGCCGTCGACTGGATTGCCGAACAACTGATGAAGGAAGGGATTTCGGTGCTACGCATCGGAAATCCGACCCGCGTGAGCGACACCCTGCTGAACAACACCTACGAACGCAAATACGCGGAGCATCCCTCCTATCTCGAACTCTGGACCATCCGCAAGGAGATACGTCAGACGCGCAGTCTGCTGGGACAGCCGCTGTCTTCATCGAAACGCGACTCGCTCCACAACCACATCGACAAACTGCAGTCAAGAGCGGCAGAACTGGAAATCCGGATTGAACGCGACACCTTCGACCAGGCCCGCGTCATTGCATGCACCCTGATAGGATCGGCCGCCAGGGTTTTGGAACGCAAACATTTCTCAACCCTGTTCATCGACGAGGCCGCCCAGGCACTGGAACCGGCCTGCTGGGCCGCCATTCTGCACGCCGACCGTGTCATCCTGGCCGGAGACCACTGCCAATTGCCTCCCACCGTCAAAAGCCGCGAGGCTGCACGCGGCGGGCTGGACATCACCCTGATGCAGAAGATCGCAAAACGCAAACCGGAATGCGTGTCGCTGTTGACCCAACAGTACCGCATGCACCGCGACATCATGCAATTCTCGTCTGAATGGTTCTACCACGGCTCATTGACGGCCGCCCCGCATTGTGCCGACCGAACCATCACACCACTTGACACGCCGCTGGTGTGGATTGACACATCGCTGATGGGATACGAGGAAACCGAGTCGCCCATGTCGCAGAGCAAACTCAACGAAAGCGAAGCCAAACTGCTTGTCAGAATGCTCATCAACTATGCCCTGCAAATCGGGCTGAAACGCATCGAGGACGAACATATCGACTTCGGCATCGTTTCTCCCTACAAGTCACAAGTACAGTTGCTGCGCCGCTACGTGAGGAACAACCCCGCGCTGCGGCCAGTCAGAGATGCCATTACAGTCAATACGGTAGATGCTTTTCAGGGACAGGAGAGAGACGTGATACTGATATCCATGGTGAGAGGCAACGACGAGGGCCGCATCGGATTCCTGAACGACCTGCGACGCATGAACGTGGCCATCACAAGGGCCAGAATGAAACTGATTGTCATCGGCGATGCGGCCACCTTAAGTCACTCGAAATTCTACCGCCGCCTCATCGAACACATTGCAGAACACGGCGATTTATTTGTCGCTAAACCGGAGATCAACCAATAGCGGATCGTGGTCCGAAAAATCACAGCCCGAAATAACCTTGGAGCCGACAACCCTGAAATGGTCGGAAAAGAGCACGTGGTCCAAGCGCAGATAGAGATGGTAACTGTCATAGGTGAATCCGTAGCCGAATCCTGATTTCCACCAGGCATCCGAAAGTCCGGCATCCTGAATAGTGCGGAGCACATCCGACCCGCTCAGATCGTTGAAATCGCCTGCCACAATCGAAGGGCCACCCCATCGGAGCAGGGAGTCACGGATAGCCACAGCCTGTTTGATCCGTTCCCCATAACCCACCGACAGGCCTTCCCAATAATCGCGAACGCCATCAATCCAATGAGCGCTCTTCCGCCTGGCGCGGGTATATTCATTCGATTTGAGATGCACGTACACAAACTTCACCGTCCGACCTTCCACATCCAAATCCATCCACCACACACGTGTCCAATAGGTCTCATCCACGGGGTCCGTATAGATGGAATCGTTGGGCAGCCAAAAGCGTCGGAGATTAGAAACCGGATACCGGCTGTAAACCTGCACTTCCCCCCTGTCGGGACTCCCCATCAGGGATTTGGTATTCCAGGGGTAATGTGTCTGCAATGTATCGCCCAGTGAATGGGAAAAAACGGAGTTATACTCAGGCAGCACCACCAAATCCGGATGCAGACTGTCAATCACGGATACCAGTCCGACAGCCGGCTCCCGGTCATGGGCTTTGAGATAGGGACTCATGCCCCATACATTATACTCGAGAATACGCAAATAGGAAGATTCTTGCTTCCGGTCCTCCAGCGACGGAGCAAAGGGATGCAAAGCTATCGTCTGGGACGCATGATTGACAATAATTCCCAGCAGGAGCAAAGCCACTGACGTGCGATAACGCCGTCGCAGCAGGAAGAGAACTGCAGCGGCCGCCATCAGAGCAAGGAGCGGAGGAAGAACCAGAATCCACATAAAACCATACAATTTACGGCGGCAAATATAAAGTATTTTTTTCAATCAGCCAAAAAAGAGCGCCTGCAGACACATTTTTTGGGACAAAAGTTTGATTAAACCAAAAAAAATGCATATATTTGCAGCAAAATAACAAAACCAACAGATTTCAAAGAACGTACAGAATAATGAAACAGATTCTTTTATCTATCAGCATATTGGCACTTGCACTGACCGGATGCAAGAAAAGTCTGACCGAAATGGTGATGCCCGAATCCTCAGGTGCTCCCTATGAACTCTATGTGGTCATGCCCGAAGAACTGAGAGGCACTCCGCTGGACGACTCAATCAAGATGATCTTCGAATATCCGATGGAATGCACACCCAATGGCGACGAGTATTTTCGCATGCGTTACCTGACACCCGACAACTTCCGTTCGTCGGTGATTAAAATCGTGACCAATGTATTTGTGGTCGATATCGACGGCCAGAATGCGTCCACTCCGGTCGTCAAGGCGGAACGTGACAAATTCGCACTCCATCAGATCATCGTCAATGCCCATGCCCAAACGGCCGACACACTGGCTGCCTACCTGCCACAACTGCAGGAAAGCCTGCGCAGCATCTATGTCCGCAATGAACTCAACCGCCGCATTGCCACGGTGCTCGAAAAAGACCATAACCGCACCCAGGGAGAACGTCTGCAGAAGATGCAGAACGTGACCATGCTCGTGCCCGATTACTTCAAATATCCTGGCGTAGGTGCCGCCGACTCCACGTTCTTCTGGTGCACCGACAACGGAATGGCCAAGGAAAGCCATCTGGTGATCTACAGCATCCCATACACCGACCAGAACGTCTTCACGCTGGAAGGCGCAGTGGCAGTGCGCGACTCGGTGATGCGGGCCAATATCGAAGGCGGCAGCGAGGGGTCCTACATGACAACCAACAAGAAAGTAGTGCTACCCGAATACAAAGCCATCTCGATTGGCGGCAAGTACGTGGGCGAACTGCGCGGCATGTGGAGAATGGAGAACGGACTGATGGCCGGTCCGTTTGTATGCCATATCCGACTCGACGAAGTGAACAACCGCGTCGTCTTTGCCGAAGGCTTCTGCTACGCGCCCAACGACTCTAAACGGGTCCTGCTGCGCAATCTGGAAGCTTCCCTCTGGACGCTCCGTCTCCCCTCCGACAACAAACTGCCGGAGATTGAAGTCACCCTCTGATAATTTATCTGACACACAAGAAAACACTGAACCCCTATGATAAGAATCGGAATCACCCAGGGAGATATCAACGGCATCGGCTATGAGCTGATACTCAAAACGATGCAGTCTCCCGAAATCCTGGAAATCTGCACACCCATCATCTTCGGCTCGGCCAAAGTGGTGGACAAACTCATGCATACCTTCGAGCTGGAATCTTTTCCGCTCAATGTGATAAAAAATGTGGACGAAGCAATCGACGGGCGCGTCAACCTCGTTGACCTGAGCATCGGCAAAGAACTGCAAGTCCAATGGGGACAGCAGACAGAAGAGGCTCTGCGGGCTGAGGCGGATTCGCTGACAGCCGCCATCCATGCCCACCACAACCGCAAAATCGACCTGCTCGTCACTGCCCCCGGCAATTTGGACAACGACCTCGAAAGCCATGCCCTCTGCGAATTTGTGCATCGCGTGATGGGCGGCGAGGAGACTTCGTTCGACTGGGTCATCAACGGTTCGCTCCGTACGCTTGCACTCCACTCCCCCGAGGCATCCACCGAACTGGGAGAAGGCATTGCCCGCGAGAATATCGTAAACGATATCCGCAACGTCAACACCCAGCTGCGCCGTTCTTTCCGGTTCATCGAACCCCACATTGCCGTGCTCTGCCGCTCGCCGAAACTGGAATCCATCCTCAACGAACTGCGCGAGAACCATGTGATGGCATTCGGTCCTTTCGACCCTGCTTCTTTTGTGGAAAAAGAGATGTGGCGACACTATGATGCTGTGCTCTTTCTAGATTGCGAAAAAGAACGATATCTCCTGCTGGACCAGCAGGAAAAAGAAAGCACCTACGGTTTTGTGTCCGGTCTGCCTCTGATTATCACCTATCCCCTGATACCCATCAGTTACGAAATCGCAGGAAAGGGTATTGCCGATGAAATACCCTTCCGTCAGGCTATCTATGCCGGCATTGATATCTACAGAAACCGGCGCGCTTTTGCCAGTGCTACCCGTCATCCCCTCGAGAAACAATGGATCCCCAAGGGCCGCGATGACGTTAAACTTGACCTCTCAAAATCCGAAGACGAAGAATGAGCAGTTTTATCATTGAAGGCGGGCATCGTCTCAAAGGAGATATCCGCCCATTGGGAGCCAAAAACGAAGCCTTGGAGGTGCTGTGTGCCACACTGCTAACCTCCGAGACAGTGACCATCAACAACCTGCCCGAGATTCTCGATGTGCTCAACCTCATCGAACTGTTCCGTCAGATGGGTGTCGAAGTACACCACCTGTCCAAAGGAAAATTCTCGTTCCGGGCCCGAAATCTCGACGAGGCCTATCTGAACAGCACGGACTTTAGGAAACGTACGGCTTCTCTGCGCGGCTCGGTGATGATTCTCGGGCCGCTGCTCTGCCGTTTCGGTCACGCCATCCTGCCCCAACCCGGCGGTGACAAAATCGGACGCCGTCGTCTCGACACTCATTTCATCGGTCTCCAGAAATTGGGTGCACACTTCGAATACGTGCCCGATGAATACCTTTATCGCATCACCGCGCCCAAGGAAGGACTCAAGGGAACCTACATGCTACTCGATGAAGCATCCGTTACCGGCACAGCCAACATCGTCATGACAGCCACACTCACCCACGGCACAACCACCATCTACAACGCAGCATGCGAACCCTACATACAGCAGCTCTGCAAGATGCTGATACAGATGGGAGCCCGCATTGAAGGCATCGGCTCCAACCTGCTCCGCATCACGGGTGTATCGTCGCTGGGCAGTGCGGAACATACTCTCCTGCCTGATATGATTGAGGTGGGCTCTTTCATCGGAATGGCCGCCATGACGGGTTCGGAAATCACCATCAAAGATGTATCGGTTCCCGACCTGGGCATCATTCCTGACGCTTTCCGACACCTTGGCATAAACATCGAACAGCAGGGCGACGACCTCTACATTCCGCGTCACGATCACTATACCATTGAATCGTTCATCGACGGTTCCATCATGAACATCTCCGATGCACCCTGGCCGGGACTCACGCCCGACCTGCTCTCGGTGCTGCTGGTTACCGCCACTCAGGCCAAAGGTGCCGTTCTTATCCATCAGAAGATGTTCGAGTCGCGCCTTTTCTTTGTCGACAAACTCATCAACATGGGCGCCCAGATTATTCTCTGCGACCCGCACCGCGCCACCGTCATAGGCATAGACCATCAGTATAACCTGCGCCACAACAACATGTCGTCACCCGATATCCGTGCCGGTATCGCCATGCTTATCGCTGCAATGAGCGCCGAAGGCACCTCCCGCATTATGAACATCGAGCAGATTGATCGCGGGTATGAAAATATCGACGGACGCCTGAATGCCATCGGCGCCCGCATCACACGTTCCGAAGACTGATGTTAGAACAATCACAACTCATCCTCATCGGACGCGTCACCCACACCCACGGTCTCAACGGAGAAATGACCGTCCAAATCACCAACCCCGTCTTCTGGGAAGTGGCTCGCTGTCCATACCTCGTCTGCGATGTGGACGGCATCTTTGTGCCGTTTTTCATCCAACAGAAACGGCAGCAGAACCACGCGACGGCACTGTTGACATTCGACGATGTCTCCACCGCCCAGAAAGCCCAGTTCTTTGTAGGAAAGGACGTATGGTTCGACCGCAAGTGTTTCAGCGCTGCCGAAGCCGAAGATTATGAAAACGGACATCCCGACGAGGATCTTCCACTGGTGGGATATACAGTCATTGACAAGACAGCCGGCGAACTGGGCCGTATTCTCGAGGTGGACAGCCAGACGGCTAATCTGCTCTTCATTATCGACCATAACGGCGAAGACCTGATGATACCTGCAGCAGACGACCTCATCCTTGACATCGACGACGATGAAAAAGTTGTCCGGATGCAACTTCCGGATGGCCTTTTGAACCTCGAAGATGCCGAAGTGGCCGATTAATGATAAAAAAATCGTAAAATATTTGGTTTTCTCAGAAAAAAGCCGTATCTTTGCCACCGGATTCGGAAAACCGGATCCACAACCATACAAATGTCCTCCCGTCAGGCCTGATTTACTCGACCCGACGTGATGCGACCAGAGCGACAATCCTACAGATTGGCGCCCGGTGTTTGCTGGAGAGGATGCGTGTATGGCTTTATTATTTTAAATAAGGTATATGACAGTCAACGACATCGCACGGGCTATTGAGGCCATCGCTCCCCTCCCGTTGCAGGAAGATTACGACAATGCAGGCATTCAGTGCGGCGACCCCCGGCAGGAGGTTTCCCGCATACTGGTGGCTCTTGACGTGACCGAAGAGACCGTGGCCGAAGCACAGGAAACAGGAGCCGGACTCATTGTGTCCCATCATCCCATCATTTTCCGTCCCCTGCGCAAAATCACGCCCCACGACTATGTCTCCCGCACTGTGATGGCTGCCATCCGTGCCGGCATCAGTCTCTATGCTGCTCACACGAACCTCGACAATGCCGACGGCGGTGTCAACTATCGTATGG
>CAJOOX010000057.1 GCA_905236195.1 uncultured Bacteroidales bacterium | reverse complement strand
TGCAGGCAGAGGTGAGGATGAGATCCTGGCCGTCGGCCTGATTCACACGCACGGGCATATAGTCCTTGTCGAACATCACCTTCTGAATGCCCGGATCGGCCCAGATATCCCTGGCTTTCTGTTCGCTCTTGGGGAGTGCTTCGACCTGGCGGTTCAGGAAGTCCTTCGAGAATTCGGGATTGAACTTGGCGGTGGAATAGTGGTGGTGCAGGCCGTTGGCGAACTCGACTTGCTTGAAATAGGTTTCGAACGCTTTCCAGTCGGCACTGTTGCGGTCGCCCTCGTAGTGGGTATAGACGGCTTCGAGGAGCTGGCGTACCCCGAGGTTGTAGCGGCAGTTCTGGTCCCATAGGATATCGCGGCCCCAGAGGGCAGCTTCCTGGAGATAGTACACCAGGGTCTTCTGCTGGAGGGAGAGCCGGTCGAAACCGGGCACCTCGTAGCGAAGCACCTGAATATCGGCGAAACGGTCCAGCGCCCAGTCGTTGGCGGCAGGTGTTTCGGTTTTGTCGTTTTGAGAAGCGCATGCGCTCAGCATCAGTGTTGACATTGCAAGCAGAGATAAATTTTTCATATTTTGTGTTTTGTAATTTCGGGGGATGCGCGAACGTACAGAAAAGATTCTTTTTTCAGAGGTTCGCAAATCGGTGCAAAGATAACAAAAAAATCTCAAATCCGAGGTCAGAATGGCCAAGAATTTGAGAAATATTTTACTTTTTGCCTTTTTTATAGCTGCGGAAGCCTTTCGGGGTGTCAAATTTTCGCGCATTTTTGGGTTTCCTCCCGGCTTTGTCACCGTCGGCGGGGAGTTCGTCGGCCACGGATACGATGACGGGTCTTCCCCTCCAGTCGGCCCCCGTCATATCCTTGACGACAAAGCGTGCATCGCGTTCGGGCACTTCGAAGAACGAGAAGTTGGTGAGCAGGTCGATGCGCCCCATCTCGATGCGGTGGTGGACCAGGCAATTCATCAGGGCGATGAGCTGTTTGGGGAACAGTCCGTCGCGCTTGCCGAGGTTGATGTGGAGACGGGTGAAACCGGCCTCTGCGGTATGGGATGTCTTTTCGCGGTCACTCTGTCCGCTTCGGGATTCGTACTTGCTGTCGCGTTTGCGGCGTCTGTCGGATTCCTCGGGGATGTCGAGGTCGGCGGTGTCCTTGTAGTATTCAATCATCCGGTTGAACTCGAGCGATACGATGCGTTTGATGAGATCTTCGGTCGAAAGCCAGGAGAGCTTCTTGTAGATAGGCTCCAGGAAATGCTGGATTTCGTCCTCCTTGACTTCGACTTTCTCCAGCCGGTCGGCCAGCGAGAAGAGCTGTTTCTCGGTGATGCGTTCGGCTGTGGGAACGAGACCTTTCTCGAACTTTCGACCGATGACTTTCTCGATTTCGGCCAGGCGCCGGCGTTCCTTGATGTGGATGATACAGATCGAGGTGCCCCGTTTGCCGGCACGTCCGGTGCGTCCCGAACGGTGGGTATAGACTTCGATATCGTCGGGGAGGCCGAAGTTGATGACGTGGGTAAGGTCGTCCACATCGAGTCCGCGAGCGGCCACATCGGTAGCCACGAGGAGCTGCAGGTTGCGGTCGCGGAATTTCTGCATCACGAAGTCGCGCTGCTGCTGAGAGAGGTCGCCGTGGAGGGCGTCGGCATTGTAGCCGTCGGCCAGCAGTTTGGAGGCAATCTCCTGGGTATCCTGGCGGGTGCGGCAGAAGATAATGCCGTAGATGGACGGATAGAAATCTACAATACGCTTGAGGGCTTCGTATTTGTCCTTGGCGTGAACCAGATAATAGATATGCCTGACGTTGGCCGTTCCTTCGTTTTTATGGCCTATGGTAATCTCGACGGCATTGTGCATATACTGGCGGGCAATGCGGGCGATGGATTCGGGCATTGTGGCCGAGAAGAGCATTGTGCGGTGGTTGTCGGGCACTTCCTCAAGGATGCGTTCGATATCTTCCTGAAATCCCATCGACAGCATTTCGTCGGCCTCGTCCATCACCAGCGTGTTGATTCGGGCCAGCCGGACGGCACCGCGTTCGATGAGATCGATGAGACGTCCGGGAGTGGCCACTACAACGTGGACACCGCGTTTGAGGGCACTGATCTGGGAACCGATGCTCGAACCGCCGTAAACGGGGAGGATGGAGATGCCTTTGAGGTATTTGGAAAAGTCCTGCAGATCGCTTGCAATCTGGAGACAGAGTTCGCGTGTGGGAGCGAGGATGAGCGCCTGGGGTTCGTGCTTCTCGAGATTTACACTCTGGAGCAGGGGGAGGCCGAAGGCCGCCGTCTTGCCTGTGCCCGTCTGGGCCAGACCTATCACATCCCGGCCTTCACCGTTCTCGGTGTGGCCCAGGATGACGGGGATCACTTGTGCCTGTATCGGCATGGGGGTTACGAAACCCATCTCGTCGATGGCACGCAACAACTGGGGGATTATGCCCAAACTTTCGAAAGAAGGAGTTTCAACAACTGCTTCTGTTTCATTCTGAATTTCAGGATTCATTCAAATAATTATTTTTTGATTTTTAAAACAACGGCACTGGTGGCCATACACCCCACAAGGGCTACGCCAAGCAGCGTCCACAGAACATCCGTCCAAATGAGACGGACCGGATAGGCGTCCACCACATACGAGCCTCCGTCGCCCAGCGTGATGAGACTGAAATGTTCCTGCAACAGACAGAGACCGATGCCGATGACAATGCCGGCCAGGGCTCCTGTTCCGGAAATGAGCACACCCACTTGCAGAAATACCATGCGGATAAAGCCGTTGTCGGCACCGAGGTCGCGCAGGGTGCAGGTTTCCTGCTGTTTGTCGATTTGCAGCATCGAAATGGCCCCGATGATGTTGAAGGAGGCAATGAGGAGGATGAAGATGATGAGCAGGAAAGTGATCCACTTTTCAATCTGCATGATGCGAAAAGCATCGGCATGCAGAGCGCGGCGGTCCATCACCCGGAATTCGGGAAGCAGAGCGCCGAGTTGTTGTGCCACCGTCCGGGGACGGGCTCCGGGGGCAAGTTTCAACTCATAGGCGGAAGTGAGAAGCGAGTCGCCCAACAGACGGCGAGCAAAGGGAAGGGGGGCAATGAGCACCTGGTCGTCGTATATTGCCTGACGTACTTCGAAGACGGCTTCACAGAAGAGCCGGCCTTCCCGAAAGGCTTCTTCGCCGCGGAGCAGGGAGATATGTCCTTCGCGCACGGGACACCACACTTCGACAGGTGTGGCAAATCCGGGAGCGGTGCGCAGCTGATAGGCGATGCCTATGCCGGCGATGACATTTGCCTGCGAGGGGAGGTACTCGTCGTAGGTTCCCAGAATGATGCGTGAAGGAGTTGTGTCCCTCAGGATGATGCTGTCGAGATGTGTTACCACACCGTAGTTCAAATCCACACCTTTCAGGCGGGCCGGAATCTGTTGGTTGTCGTGGGTGGCCAGCACATCCTCGGTCAGGGTGGCAGACAGTGCCTCCACACCGCCGTTCGCGACAATGATATGACGGAGGGAATCGCTGTCGCTGAAAGTCTTGCCCTGCCGGGGAACCAGCGTCAGATCGGCATCGAATTCTGAGCAGAGGTCATCGACCAGCGCCTCGAATCCGTTATAGACCGAAAGCGTACAAATCATGGCTGCCGTGATGACCGCAATGCCTACGGATGCCACTATGGTGATGGCATTGATGGCAGAGTGGCTCTTGGCAGAGATGAGATAACGCAGGGCGAGGGTCCAACTCAGCATTTATTTTTTCAGCAGCTGGTCGATACGTTCCAGGTAGTCGAGCGAGTCATCGATGATGAAGCGCAGTTCGGGCATTACCCGCAACTGGTATCTCACCTTTTGGGCGAGGGAATAGCGGATTTTGGACTGCTGGTCGTTCACATTGTCGATGATTTCCTTACCCTTCCCAGAAGGGAAGACGCTGAGGAAAACCTTGGCGAAACTTAGGTCGGGCGATGTTCTCACAGCGCTTACGCTGACAATCAGTCCCTGGGTTTTGGCGGTTTCCTGACGCAGGATTTCGCCCAGTTCCTTCTGGAGGAGGCGATTTACTTTGTCGAGTCTTGTATTGTCCATTATTTCTTTCTGATTAAAGTTAAACCGTCGCGGAGGGGCAGGATGACGGTCTCCACGCGGTCATCGTGTGCCACCCGGTCGTTGAAGGCGAGGATGCCCTGCGTCTGGGTGTCGCTGTCTTTGACGGGCTCAATCACCTT
>CAJOOX010000056.1 GCA_905236195.1 uncultured Bacteroidales bacterium | reverse complement strand
GGATATTCGTCCATGCGCAGTTTCTCGAGTTCAGGAGAAAGTGCCCAGAACGTTTCATACTTGCTCAGATAACGTGCCAGCAGGTTGTAGTCCATCTGCATACGGCAGGAGTCGGGCGAGAGGGCGCGGTACTCATTCTGCAGGGAGGCCGTTCCGAATTCACGCAGGGTCTCCTTGCGGTAGTACTCCATGGTGTCGCGGTCGGTGTCCCACTGGGTACGGCGCAGCAGACGCTTCTGGTAGTTTTTGCCTGGGAAGACAAAGGGTGTCAGCCTGAATTCTTCGGCATAGGAGCCGTCGCGATGGGCCAGCAGGCGGTCCAGCTGTTCAAGGGCAGGACGGTTGTTTAGGTAGTCGCGGCCCACGCGTTTGTAGTCCGAGAGGAAGTCGCAGGGTTCGACGATGCGCTCCACCACCATGCGGCGGCTCCCGGGACCGGCCACATCGATGCGTTCCTGGAAGGTGAGTTCGTTGCCCAGCTGGATGGTGCTCTGCTGGAGGTCTATCTGACGGGTCATACCCTTATAGACGTTACCGATCTTGAGTTTGCCGGTATAATAGAGCGGACAATAGGGCACGAAGTTGTTGGGTTCGAAATTCTCGATCCACTCCACATCGAACTGTTCCTGACGCAGTGGATCGACGACCACGATGAGCGACAGGTAGTAGATGTCCTGCGGCACTGGGCCCAGGTATTCCCTGAGCGAGGGGGCCATCCGGTCCTTGAGCTGTTCAGCAATGCTGTAGGCCTGTTCGGTACTGTACACACCGTTGATATCGGGCTGCAGACAGTAGCTTGCGTGATTGTCGTAGAAGGTGAAGAAGCCCTGCACCTTGCCGCGGTTGGTACTGTTGCGGTAATCGCGCATAATCTGATCTGCCCATGTCTTGTAGGTCACATAGACACGGGCTTCTTTGCTCACCGGAGCCAGGTTGTAGCCTTTCTCCACACCGTTGTCGGTATCGACGATATTCAGCACCTTGCCGTCGCGGTCGTTCGGCTGGGTGGCATCGTATATTTTGAAACTCTTGGCTTTGGGACGCGGCAGCAGCTGTGCACTTGCCTGGCCGGGCAGTAGCGGCAGCAGCGTCAGAGCTATGAGCAGAATGTGTTTCATAATCTTCATTATTTCGGGATTCCCGGTCAGAATCCGTTACAGAATTAAATAAACCAGCGAAATACCCGCATTTGTGGGGTAGAAATCAATACGCGAACGGCGCGGTATGCAGGTCTGAGTCTCCACATCGTTCCTGATTTTGACAGTCTCCCATCTCAGCAGGGGGCCGACGCCGGCACAGACGTCCAGCGACCAGCGCTTCGACAGCTGGAAACAGTATCCGAGATCTACCGAGACGGGCACCGCCGCTCCCTCGTAATATTTCCTGCCATTGAGCATGGGCTGTCCTTCGGGCACATCATAGTCCTTCTGCAGTTCATAGGCACCCACACCCGCCGAGAGCCCCCAGTAGAGGCCGCGCAGGGGCTCGTGACTGAACCAGTGTTTCCAGCTCAACTGGAATCCCGTGGCGCGGGTGTCGCTCATCCACGACGGACCCATCGTCTGGTAGAACGAGCCCGACAGCGAGTTACTCTCGGTGAGTGAAAAATCCATACCTACATTGGCGGCCAAGGCGGCAAAGCCGGCCACATTCGTACGAACAGCAATGGCTTGCGCCTTTGCCCGGCTCATGCTGCTCACTACAAGCAGCACGGCCAAAAGTGCTATAACCTTCTGTCTCATTCTTCTATAATATAATAAGGTATGGTCATAATCGGCGTCGTGTAGTGAAGCTGTACCTTGACGGTTTTGCGCAGACGTCCGTCAGGCATCACTGTGGGCTGCTCGTCGCCCCAGTCAACGAACTGGGCGGGTGTGAACGAATAGCCTACCGACTTGGAGAAGGCGTCAATAACCTTCTGCCGGTCGATCTCGAAGTTGCCTTCCCTGTTGCGTCTGGCGGTAACCTGCGGAAACTGCTTGGCGGCAATCCAGGGTGCGAGAATCTCCTTCTGGGCAGCCTTGGCCAGCCGTTCGGATTCGCCGTCCTGCACGCTGTAGAGTACGACGGCCTGATAGCCGGCCACGAGGTTCACCTTGGCCTGATACTTCTTGTTGAGCACCAAACCCTCGCTCTTCTCAATCCTGATCATGTCGGCGGTCACACCGCTGATGCCCTTGCTCTTAATCTGGGCAGCGATATCCTGTACGGTCACCTTGCGCTTGGCCAGGCGCTCCTTGTTGCCGTCCCACTTCTCGCTGAAGGCCACTTCCTGACCGTTCAGTCTGTCGTAGAGGTCGCGGCCGAACTTGTCGAAACGGAACTCAGCCTTGAAGAGAGCCAGCACATCTTCGGCATCGTAGTCGAGTTTCACCTGCGGGTGCCATTCGATGTGGACGGCATAGAGGGTCGGTTTGTCCATTTCCTCGTCCTTGACGGGCTGGTAGATGCCTGCAGCCTTGCGGATAGAGAATTCCTTGAACAAGTTCGGGTCAATCTGTTCGCCCTGGATGTCGGTGAAGAGTTTCACGATATCCTTGCGTTTGATGGGGCTTTCGAACTTCGTACGGTCGCCGCTGTTCTTCACCTCTCGTCCGTAGATTACGGGCACCTGCCCGCCGTGTTCATCCCTATACTTGCGGATAGCGGCCATCAGTTTGTCTTTCTTGACCTGAGCGGCACCGCGGCCCGACATCTGCACACGGAAACGTATGGTTACATCTTCGGTCGTATTCTCATCGGTGAAGGTTTCCTGTCCGCGCACGATGTGGTAACCGATGCTGTACTCATCCAGCTGGCGGATGGGGAACATGCCTTCGGTGTATTCAAAGAACTGGTCGGGATTCATCTTATAGCCTGTTTGGCGTTCGATTTCGGCAACCACCTGGTTCTTGGTGACGGGCGACTTGATATTGCCGTCCTTGTCGAGCTCGTCGACCTCGACAAAGATATTGGTATTAATCGAGAAGTTCTCGCGGATGGAGTCGGCCTGACGGCTCATCTCCTTATTGCGGGTGATGTTGACTTCGATAATCTCCTGACGCATCCTCCAGTATTTGCGGCGGATATCCATCTTGCGGAATGCGAGGGCGGCACGCAACTCGACGGCAGGGCGCCACTTCTCCATACCGGAGTAGAGTGCGCCGGCTTTCAGTCCTGTCTGGATTTGCAGGAAATATTTGTTGTTGAAGTTATAGGCCGGAAAATCGTTGCCGAACGACAGCCCGAAGGCCACACTTCCCTTGTCGAGAATCTTCTCTTCGTCGCCATACAGGTCGAAGGGTGAATCGATAGCGTAGGTCTTGTAGTCGGCCCACAGACCCACATAGGCTCTGCCTTTGATCCACTCGGGATGGCCCTTCACCGACGACTCCTGCGCCCGCTGGCGGGAAGCCTTGGTACGCGCCGCGCCCCTGATCCAATCGACAATGGCAGCAAAGGGTCTTGCCAGACCTTTGCGCTGCTGGGGCGGGTCGGACACCCTGAAGTGGCGACGATACTCCATGCCGGCACTCAGTTTTGCAAAATCCGCCCGGTTATTCAGCGAGTATTTGAGATTGAACAACAGCGAAGGTGACGACACCTGAAGAGGGTCGCCAAAATCGATTTCCAAACCTACATTTGGCATCAGGAATGCCCAATCCACCACATTGGTCTCCCAGCTGAGGCGTTCCGAGGCTTTAATAATTGTGTCATTGCCGGCGGGTTGTGCTGTCTGGTAAGCTGATCCTCTGGTCACTCCGGCCCGGAGGGGGAGGCATGCTAAAGACATCAGGCAAACCGCTCCTAAAGTTCGCGCATTCATAAGCTTAATATTGCAGCGGCAAATATAGCGCAATAATCTGAAAAATCCAAATATTTGTGCGCAAAACTTCAATAAAATGCTGATTTTTATGAAAACGCATTTAAAAACGCACCTGTGCGCGTCAAATATGCACAAAAAATGAGAGCCACACGAACGGTTTAGGTTCCATGTAGCTCTCTACAAACCAAATTCCCTGCGGAAAGACAGGGATTCGAACCCTGGAAGCAGTGTGACCCGCTTGCCGCATTTCGAGTGCGGTCCGATCGACCACTCCGGCATCTTTCCAATATTCCGTATGGAAATGGTGCTCTTATTTTCATTTGAGCGCCGCAAAGATAGAACAAAATACCGAAAATTCCAAATCTTTCGGTCTAAAATTTCCAAAAATAGCAGTTTCTTCGGTCTTTTATTCTCTATTTGTTTTTTCGACTTGGCAATAATTGGGGGGTTAGACGCTACATTCGCCGTGAATCTGTGGTATAAACTTAAAAACGCCCCTTGAGCATCGCTGCTGTGGGGCGTTATAGTCCTGGTCTGAAACTCTTCGTAGCGTAAAGTTGTCTAAGCAAATAAAAAAAGTACAAAAGCAATTTCGATGTTCTAATCTCGTAATAACGGTGCAAAGATAAAGCTTATATTTTAATCTTCCAAACTTTATTTCTGCTTTTTTGTATATTTTACGAAACCCACCCCCATTTTTTAACAAACATTACCCTTAGGAATGTCATTTTTGTTTCAAAATCTGTCACAAATATTCATTTTTGAAAATTTTGAGACTTAATCTTGCCATTTCCAAACACTTGCCCGAATCAGGCGCACCCAGGCAAGTCTGTTGCAGGCCAATTCCATCGACGTGAGTCATGACTTCGCCGATTTCACCCACTTCTATTTCTTTGCCGACCCGCCGGCTTCGTCCGATGCCGCCACGGGAGAGGGGAACCGTCCCTACCGGGTCGTCAGGCCCTGACAGACCCGCTGGCCCAGCACGTTGTAGCGCAGTCCGTCGCGGACGATGACAAGGCGTCCGTTCTGAAGTGTTTTGCGGGCTGTGCCGGCAGCTGCGGGGAGCTCCACGGCGCTGACGGCATCGGTGGAGGCGGCGCGTTCATAAGGCCCCAGGTCGCGGGCCGAGCCTGTCACGGTGCGGGCCAGGAAGGGGAAGTCGGCGACGAGCTGCTGCCACACGTTGTTGATGTTGTCGAGGGCGGCATTGCCCGCATCGATCATCCTGCTGTCGCCGGTCAACCGTCCGAACTTGCGGGGCAGACCGCCCCGGATATCGCGGGGCCGCAGCGCATCGTCCTCGTCGAGCGAAAGGTAGTCGTCGGCACTGACACCGGTCACCAGGTGGCCGGTCCATCCGTTCTTGGCCATGGCCGCATGGATGGCGTTGTAATCGTCCGCACCCACGTCGATTTCCTGTTTGCCCAGACACACATTATTATAATAGCGCGTATTGGCATCCGAACCGCCGCTCTCGAACATATAGTCGTAGCTGTTGTCGAAAGCCAGACAGCCCACCAGCACGTGACCGCCCTTGTGGCTGTTGCAGTCGAACCCTTTCACCGAGCTGCCCTGGTTGTGGCCGAACGAGATGGTGTTGAATACGTAGTGGATGCCTTTGGACGAACCTCCCGTTCCGTTGCCGCCCAGTTTGATGCCGTTGCCGTTGCCCGAGAACGACATGTTGCCGCTCTTCTTGATATAGTCCCTGACCCACAGGTGGTCGGATGCCACGCCGGCGGCCCATGCCCAGCATTCGGCTATCACGACATCGTAGTCGGTCTCGAAGAGGTCCCACGAGTCATCACTGTTGTGCCAGGCGCGGCAGCGGATGAAACGGTTGCCGATGCCGTTGTGCATCTTGCAGGCAAAGCCGTCGGCATCGCTTCCGTAGTTGGCATCGTAGTCGCAGTTATGGTGCGAGTCGCAGTCGATGACGTCGTTCCAGGCGCAGTGGGTGCCGTCGTTCTCGCTCAACCCCGGGAAGGTGTCGCTGAACTTGTGGCCGAAGCCCAGCTGGAGCCCCGTGTCGAGGTTGTAGGAGAATTCGCATCGTTCGATGCGGTTGTGGGACCCCTCCAGTTTGATGCCGTTGTCGGCCGCATGGGTGATGTGCAGACCGAAGAGCCACCACCAGTCGCCGGTGATGGTCAGGCCGCGTTCGCCCACACGCTCGGCGGTAAGCCCATCGACGAAATCGAAGACGGGTTTCTCGCCGTCGTAGCAGCGGATGACGATGGGGTTGTCGGCGGTGCCGCTGTTCCTGATGCGCACGGTAAACTTGCCGTCGCCCTGTACCTTCTGGAGGTAGGTGCCGCCGCGGCACACGATGTGGGTGCCCGGTTCGGCGGCATTGACGGCTTTCTGGAGGTCGGCCCATGGTTTCTCTATCGTGCCGTCGCCCGTGATGTTGTTGCCGTCAGGGGAGATGTAGATGGTCTTCACGGCAGCCGGGAACGGTTTGGTCGGTATCCATGTGCCCTCGGTGATATAGGTCGGATCGTCAGTGTCGGGTTCCGTGACCACAGATTTGACCGTTATGGCCGACACGTAGGTGTTGCTGGAACTGCCTCCGAAACGGAACCTCACGTTAGCCGTACCGTCCAGTCCTGTTTTTCCGCTGTAGGATTTAGCGCCCGAGCCTCCCGAAGAGACACTGGTGAGCGTCTGCCACGCGCCCCCGTCCACTGAGTAGCTGACGGTCAGTGTGTTATTGCCGCCCGAGCCCCAGCTTACGGTTATCTTGCCGGGATCGTCTATGGCCGGAGTTACCAGCCAGGAGCTGTTGCCCGAGCTGAACTTGAACTGTCTGACACCGCTGCCCGTCGTGAGTTGCATCTTCAGGGCTGTCCAGGTGCCGCTGGGCAGGGTGACGGATTGTTCGCTGCCGGAGCCGTAGCTGCCGTTGGACAGTGTGCTGAAATTCTCGTTCAGGTCAGCCGCCTGTGTCAATGTCGGTGTGCCGCATACGAGGATGGCAGCCAGCATCCGAAGTTTTTTGAAAGGATTCATTGCTATTTTGTGATTTGGTTCTGATATTTCACAATGGTATTCCGCTCTCTGGGTTGCAAAGATATAGAAAATTCCCCAAAAACAATAAAAAAGGGGGATTATTTTATTCTTTTCTCCGAAAAACTGTCAGTTTTCACTTTTTTTGTGTATATTTGCAGCGCAGAATTGATGCACATCAGATGAGAAAATACCTTACAATAATAATCGTTTCATTATTCGCGCTCGCTGCGTGTCAACAGGAGAAGCCTGTCTATAGGATCGGTGTATCCCAATGCAGCAACGACATCTGGCGCAACCAGCTCATAAGCGAGATGCAGCAGTCCACCTATTTCTATGACAACGTGGAACTGTTCATCACAGTAGCCAACGATGATGTGGAACTGCAGCACCGTCAGATTGATTCGCTGGTGAAGCAGGACATCGATCTGCTTATCGTGTCACCCATCCAGACTGCAACACTGACCCCCTTTGTCGACAGCATCTACGACAGCGGTACGCCGGTCATTGTGTTCGACCGCCGTACGGGATCGCGCAAGTACACTGCCTATATCGGAGCGGACAACCGCGACCTGGGCGGTGTGCTGGCCCATTATATTGTGGAGGAGGTGCGAGAGGGCGGTTCTGTGCTCGAAATCACAGGCCTCAGCAAGTCGTCACCCGCCAAGGAGCGCAGCGAGGGTTTTGCCGGGGTGATGGCAGAACGTCCCGACGTGAAGACGATGCGGAAGCACGGCGACTGGAAGGAGGAGAGCGGATACCGGGCCATGCAGCAGGCCCTGACGGAAGGGTTCCTGCCCGACTACGTCTTTGCCCAGAACGACCGCATGGCTCTGGGAGCCCGCCGGGCCGCCATGGAACAGGGTATAGACTCCCTGCACTACTGCGGTATTGACGCCCTGCCCGTGCCGGGCGGAGGTATGGAACTGGTGCGCGACTCGGTGCTGGAGGTGTCGTGCATCTACCCCACCCACGGCGACGAGGTGGTGGGCCTGGCCGTCAGAATCCTGGAGGGCCAACCCTTCGAACGCGAGAATTTCTTCCCGTCGGCCCTCGTGACCCGCAACAACGCATCGGTGCTCCTGATGCAGCACGAACAGATAGAATCGTCGTTCGCCCATCTGGACGAACTGCACGACAAGACCATTGAGACGCTCGAGAACCTAAACTACCAGCGTTCGCTGCTGTGGTGGATGATTGCCGGCATAGCGCTGCTCATTCTGGTGATTGTCATTTCGTGGTACGCCTATTATAATAAGGTGCGTCTCAACGAGAAACTGCGTGCCATGAACGAACGGCAACGCAATATGACCCACCAGATGAAGGAGATGACGGAGCTGCAGAGCGAGTTCTATACCAACGTGAGCCACCAGCTGCGCACTCCGCTGACGCTCGTGGCTAGCCCTGTCGAACAGCTCTGCCAGGACCCGACCATCACCAATGGGGCACGCGACCTGCTGAACGTAACGGCCCGCAACGTGCAGCATCTGGTGGATATTGTGAATAATATCCTCACCTTCCAGCGGGGACAGAATGGTAAGAACGGGCAGAAGACGGAATCGCTGATTGATGATTTTGCTTACCCCCCGACAGCCTCTCCCCCGACAGCCTGCCCCCAGTCCCTCCCTGAGGGGAAGGAGGTGGACGATCTGCCGCTGATTCTGATTGTGGACGACAATGAGGACATGCGCTACTACCTGAGGTTCATCTTCCAGACGCATTATCGCGTAGAGGAGGCCGAGAACGGAGTGGAAGCCTTGCAGAAGGCTGCCGAACTGGTGCCCTCCATCATTGTGAGCGACGTGATGATGCCCGTCATGGACGGTCTTGCGTTCTGTGCGAAGGTGAAGGAGGAAGTCTCGACGAGTCATATTCCCGTCATCCTGCTCACGGCCCGTGCCCGTGAAGAACAGAAGGCCGAGGGCTACGAGCACGGCGCCGACTCCTACCTGACCAAGCCCTTCAGTGCCAAGGTGCTCCTCTCGCGTGTGGAGAACCTGCTGGCTTCGCGCCGTAAGCTGAACGAGCTGGTCAATGCCCAAAGCAAGGAGTCGGAAATCAAGGCGATTCTGGGAGACAAGGACAAGACATTCTACGACCGGTGGAAGGAGGTGATGGAAAAACATATCCCGGACAGCGACATCTCGATGGACGACCTGGCCGGCGAACTGGGCCTGGGACGAGTGCAGCTCTACCGCAAACTGAAGGCTCTGACAGGCAAGGCGCCCAACGAACTGCTGCGTTCGGCTCGCCTGCAGCGCTCGCGCATCCTGCTGGAGCGCACCGAGCTCACCGTCTCACAGATTACGTATGAGGTGGGATTCACCTCGCCCTCCTACTTCACGAAGTGCTTCAAGGAAGAGTTCGGGATAGGACCGACGGAGGGAAGAGGTGTTGAGAGTTAATTCTTAAAGGTTAATAGTTATCGGTTATTCATTATGCCCATCAGACCCATTAAGCCCAAAGTCCCGTCAATGAATATAAAAGTGATGAATAATATGTTCATGAAAAAATTATGGATGGCTATAGCAGCCACTTTGGCGACCATCTCTGTCCTCAGGGCAGAGGAGCCGGTCTGTGTGGTCCGGCACCTGGGGGAAATCGACGGTCTGAACCTGCGTCATGCCAATCAGATACTGCAGGACTCGACGGGATTCATATGGATCTCGGCCTGGAATGGTCTGTTCCGCTATGACGGACAGAACTTCGTGGCATTCAAGCCGCAGCCGGGCGACGGCTACGAGTCGGCAGGCGAGACCATCCGCACCATGTGGAACATCGGCAACCGTATCTACTGTCGTATGGACGAGGGCAACGCGGTGTTCGATACCGAGAAGTGTATCTTCCGCGATGTGACCCCCGAGGAGGCGGAATTCATACCGGCATCTCCCGAACATTTCTTCCAGAGTCATCCCGTTCGTGCCGGGGAGAGTATCGAGCACACCGACCTCTTCGGTCAGCGGTGGCGTATTGCCGAGACTGGCGAAATCCACTATCTGGAAGCTACAGAATGGAAACCTTACCGCTATCGCCTCAGTTCGCCCTCGCTGCTCTGCTGGATGGTGGACCGTCAAGGCAACCTGTGGTTCTTGGGAAGCGACGACAGCGTGTGGAAGATGAGTTTCGTGGTGCGTCCATTCAGGCGCATTGACGCGGCGGGCAAATCGGCGATACAGGCTATTGCCGCCGACAGTCGGGGAAGAATCTGGATTTCGCAGAGTGCCGACAGGAAGGTGACCGTGACGGATGCCCACTTCAACCGGTTGGGTTCCCTGGGTCCCGACGGCAACATCCATTGGGAAGACCTCCCATTCGGAGCGGAGGTCAACTGTATTTTCCATGCGGCCGATTCGGTGGTATGGCTGGGGTGCAAGGACAAGGGACTTTGCCGCATCATCTATAGAAACAACGGAACGGCCCGGACGCTCCGTCTGGACAGTCTGCCGGGCAGGACGGTCAATGATATCAAAGCGGACCAGTCAGGACGCTTGTGGGTGGCTACCGGCGGCGCGGGTGTAATCTGTATCCCGAACCCCATGGACCGGAATCCGCGGGTGCTCAGCATGGGCCACGGACTGGGCCGGAAGGTGGCCGAGAGATTGCGGGTGCGAGACATCCAGATACACCGCAACATCCTGTTAGCAGCCACCCATTCAGGTCTGCTGATAGCGGAACTGCCGAAAGACAATCTCAATACCATGGAATGGCGACTGCACGGCCGTGATTCCAACAGGGAGAACAGTCTGTCGTCGAATGTGGCCACCGATGTGGAATATGATGGCTACAACACCATATGCATCGGAACGGAGTCGAGCGGCATCAATTTGCTTGACATCCGACAGGATCTGTTGTCAGACACGCTTTCGTTCACCCATATCGGGCACGAGGACGGTCTGGGCTCGGATGCCGCGATATCGCTCCACTATGAGGATATTTATCTCTACATCACGGGAGCTACCACACTGGTGAGATACAACGCCATGGCCCGTGAGTTTGCCAACTATGACTCGCGTTTCTTCCACGAAAGCCTGATATTCTCGGAGGCACATCCCCTCCGCGTGGGTGACAACTGGGTTCTGGGTCTCGAAGACGGTATGATAGCGGTGAGCGCGAGCGCATTCAACGAGTATCAGTATGTGCCGAGCATCGTCTGGTCTTCGATATCGCTGGCCGGAGGCAATGAACCCGATTATGCCGTCAACGGCCTGCAGCAACTTGAACTTTCGCCCGACAACCGTACGTTCACGCTACGCTTTGCGGCTCTGGACCTGGTCAATCCGCGCGCCATAGACTATTCGTTCCGCTTTGTGGGCCAGAACAACCGCTGGATGTACCTCCACGGCAACAACTCCATCACGATGTTGGACATGCGTCCGGGAACCTATTATCTGGAAGTGCACTCCACCAACACCAATGGTGTGTGGGTGCCCAATGCCCGCATGCTGCGGATTATTGTGCCCGAAAAGTTCAATGAGACTGCTTTGGCCAATGTGCTTTTCCTGATATTAATTATTATTGTGACGATAGGACTGACGTTTGTTGTTGCGATAAGAATATTCAAGGCCTCATCCCCTAAATAGCCTCTCCCCGGCCCCTCCTGTTTCTCCCGAACCCGGGAAGGGCAATCAATCTCGGGGGGAGAGACTTTTAATTTCGCTTCTGAGGCGGTTATTAAACTCTACTCTTTCCTTGTCTTTCCACCATCCCCACTTATTGAAATAACGTATCATCGACCGCATGTGTACACAGAGCATGCGGAGCGAATGGTAGGATGCCGCCCTATGGGCATGGGTGATGGATACCTGGGGCAGGAACATCGTCTTCCAATGGCGATGGATGCGGCGGGTGATATCAATGTCTTCACTGTACATGAAGAACCGTTCATCGAAATACTGTTCTTTGTTTTCCGTGGTTGTTCCGAAAGCGATGCTCCGGAGGGCTTCGATGCGGAACAGCATGAAACATCCCATGTGGAATGGCGGGTTCATCTCGAACTTATAGCCGGTGTAGGAGAGGGTGTAGCGAGCCATCTTCCCCGGGAACCAACTGCGCGGAAGGAAGCGGCGCACAAAGACATCGCTCGGGGTGGGCAGGAGCCGGTAAGCGTGCTGGTGACGTCCGTCGGGATAGAGTACTAGGGGGATGACCTGTCCAACATCGGCATGCTGCTCCATATAGGCCACCAGAGTCTCGACCGCATTGTGGGGAAAGAATACATCACTGTTGATGACCAGATGGTAGCGGGAACGCTCGGCAGAAGCCGTACGGAGCGCCACATTGTGTCCCGCACCATAGCCCCGGTTCGGTTCGGCCGTATAGCGCACACGCCGGTTTTCCATCTCCCGAGGGAAGACGGATGCCAGAAACGCGCTGATGCGTGATTCCTCGCCGTTGTCGACAATCATCACCCAGTCCATGTCGCTGACAGCCAGCAGGCATTCCATGCAGCGCTGCAGCTCGGTGAGTTCGGTGTGGTAGGTTACTATTGATGCGGAGACCACGGGTTATTTTGATTATTTGACCATTTGACTATTTGACCATCGGACCATCGGACCATTGGATAAATAGATAACGCGTAATTTCTGATTTTATTATAAAAACCGTGAAAAATACTAATCGCAGTGACGGATGATGTCGTTGGTGAAGGCAAGCATGGGCTGGACGGTGCGGCACATGTCTTCCACCTCGTCGAGCCAGGTGTCGCCCTGAAAATAGTCCATGGGGACACGTCGCCAAGCGATATAGTCTTTGAGCCGGAGGTAGGGGAGGGCCGGCGAATTCTTGTCGAAGCCTTTGGGACAGGTCTTCAGCCGGGAACCGCCAAAACCGCGTTCGGGCAATTCCTCGTCAAAACTCCATCCCTGACATTCCTCCACACGTCCGAAGTAGTGAATGAACTTGGGTGCCTCTACAATCTGCTTCCATTCGGACAGATGATCCTCTATTTTCTCGCGACATTCAGTAAGGGTGGGCGTGAGCAGATAGTATGGCCCGAAAGCCACCATGCAGCGGTCCCATTCCAAATGGATGTAATAGCCGCCCTGCCAGGTGCGGGTTCCCTTGGGGGTGATGAATGCGCCGAAATGACGCTTATAGGGCGCCTTGTCGGGAGAGAACCGTGTGTCGCGGTTGATGCGGAACAAACAGGCCTTGGCCGTGATGCCCGAGGAGGCAACGGCCGGATCGAACGCGGCGATGCGACCGATGAGCTGTGAAACGCCGTTGGCGAAATCCGCTCTCACGATGTCATATTCCGCGCGGTTGGCTTGGAACCAGTCACGGTTGTTGTTAACAGCCAGTTCGCGGATGAATTGAAGTATTCTTTTTGAATCCATTTACCATTCAATGTGATTGGCCTGGACACGGACGTTGCGGCCCAGGAAGAGTTCGGCCAGGTGGTCGAAGTTGGTAAGTGTGCCGGATGTGTAGAATTTACAGGTGCCCCGGCGGGTGAGTCGGGTCTCCACTTCGGGATGACGGAAGAGATAGTCCTTGAGCGAATAGGCGACAGGACGGCCCTGAGGCATGAGGATTATTTCAGGGTGTTCCATTTCCTGGAGGATGCGCTGGATGAGGGATGTGATGAGGGGGTAGTGGGTGCAGCCCAGAATGATGGTGTCAATCTCAGGATCGGCATCATACATGACCTCGATATCCTCCTTCACGATGTCGTGCATCTCGGGAGTGTCCTGCAACCCCTGTTCGATGAGCCTGACCCAACGGGGGCAGGCGCGGGACGTGAGTTTCACCTCGGGGTGGGATTTCTCCAACTCCATTTCGTAGGACCGCGAGGCGACGGTGGCCTGGGTTGCCAGGAGGCCGATGTGTTTCGAATAGGAGAGGTCGGCACAGCGTTCGATGGTGGGACGGATGACGCCCAACACACGTTTGGTCGGGTCGCCCAGTTTGGGAAGGTCGTTCACCTGGATGTTTCTGAGGGCGCGTGCCGAGGCCGTGTTGCAGGCCAGGATGACGAGCGGGCAGCCCATACTGAAAAGGCGGCGCACCGCCTGGTTGGTGAACTGATAGACCACTTCGAAGGAGCGGTCGCCGTAGGGTGCACGTCCGTTGTCACCTAGGAAGATATAATCGTATTGAGGCATCAGTTTGTGAATCTCGCGGAAAATGGAGAGTCCGCCGAATCCGCTGTCAAAAACGCCTATGGGGCCGTGATTTACTATCATTTATATCCAATTGTTTTCTTTATACCATGCGGTTGTGAGCCCCACGCCCTCCTCAAGCGTTGTTCCCGGCGTGTAGCCCAGTTCCTCCTGCATGACAGAGATGTCGGCCTGCCAGTTGCGCTGGGCCATGAGATGGTACTTGTCGGCATTCAGTGTGGACGGATGTCCGGCCCTTGCGGCGAGCCATCCAGCGGTGTAGTTGACCGCTTTCAGAAGCCATAGCGGCACCCTGAGGGAGAGACAGCGGGGCTTGGCCAGAGACTGCCGGATGCAGCGCCGGAAGTCGGAGGAGGTATGAGTGTGAGGCTCGGCCACAATGTATTCACGGTGGACCTTGCCGAGGTCGATGCTGCGGAAGATGGCTTCCACCAGGTCTTTCACATAGACAAAGGAGAGGTGCTGGGTCTTGAACCCCGGCACGAAGTCGAAGCCGGCCTTAACACTTTTCCACATCAGGTAGTAGTCTTTCTCCCGAGGGCCATACACACCGGTGGGGTAGAAGATGGTCCACGGCACGTCGTCCTGCTGTTTCATCCACGAGGCTACGTGGAGTTTGCTGAGACCATAGGCAGTGTTGGGGTGGGGTGTGTCGGAGAGCGAGATGGGCAGGTTGTCCTTTTCGTGGACAGGTCCCCAGGCCGACAGGCTGTTCATGAGGATGAACTGCGAAGGCAGCATCTCGGTCAGCTTGAGAGCCTCGACGAGACGCTGTACATTGCCGTAGTTAACGCGCTCGAAGTCGCGGACATCGTTGGTCTTGGTCACTCCCATATTGTTGATAATCACATCCCAGGGGCCGCGTTCGGTCTTGTGTTCCAACAGAGCAGACCGCAGTTCCTGCGGGTCACTGTAGGGTAACTCGATGAAGTGGATGCGGGGGTCGGAGAGAAACTCGCGGCTGGTGGTAGAACGGACGCTAGCCCATACGGCCCATCCGTGGTCGAGAGCATACTGGACCAAATGGCTGCCGATGAAGCCGCCAGCGCCAGCAATGAGTATCTGTTTGTGTGAACTATCCATATTTCAATGGGTCAAAGATACGGCTTTTTTGTGAAATAGGGGCTCAGAAATCAAAAGATTTTATAAAAAATGATGAAAAAAGGGGCGATTATGTTATTTTTGCATTTGCAAGGGGTGTTATTTGATGGATTTTTCGTATCTTTGCAGGCGATTTTTCAGAACAAAACATACAGAATATGAAGCAATATCGTTTGCTGAACAACATTATCGGATGGGTCGCATTCTTCGTGGCCGCCTATACCTACCTCTCGACGGTAGAGCCTACGGCGAGTTTCTGGGACTGCCCCGAGTACATCACATGTGCGACGACCGGTGAAGTCGGTCACCCGCCCGGAAACACTTTCTTTAATCTCACGGGTCGTTTCTTTGTGAACTTTGCAGGCGGCGACATGTCGCTGGCAGCCTTGTGGGTGAACCGCATGTCGGCCATCTTCTCAGCCCTGACCATCCTGTTCCTCTTCTGGACCATCACGGCCCTGACCAAGAAACTGGTGTGCCCCGACGACAGAAAGATGAACGCAGCCAAGATGATTTCCATCCTGGGTGCGGGCCTGACAGGTGCGCTCGTCTATACGTGGAGCGACACGTTCTGGTTCTCGGCTGTCGAGGCGGAGGTGTATGCCTTCTCTTCGATGATGACGGCCCTGACCTTCTGGCTCATCATGAAGTGGGAAAACAAGAGCGCCGGTGTGGAAGGCGACCGCTACATTATCTTGCTGGCCTATTTCATCGGCCTCTCGATCGGCGTGCACCTGCTGAACCTGCTTTCGATTCCTGCCATCGTGCTCATCTACTACTTCAAAAAGACGCCGCACGCCAAACTGAAAGGCACACTGGGCGCCCTTGTCGTGGCGGTGCTTATCATCGCCTTTATCCTGTTCGGCCTGATTCCGGGCTTCTCGAAACTGGCCGGCCAGGTGGAACTCTTTGCCGTCAACTCGCTGGGACTGAGTTATAATACGGGAACGGCGTTCTATTTCTTCTTTGTACTGGCGCTCCTAAGCTTCGGCATCTGGAAGGCCTATAGAAAGGAAACGCCCCGTAACACTCTGCTCATCATCCTGTCGGCCTGCATCATCCTGAGCGGTGTGCCCTTTGTGGGCGACAGCTGGATGCTGGGCATCCTCATCGCTCTGGCATTTGTAGCGCTTATCATCTGGGCCCGCAACAGGATCAATGCACGTCTCTCGACCAATGTGTTGCTCTCACTGCTGTGCATTCTGCTGGGTTATTCGACTTTCGCACAGATTATCATTCGTTCGACGGCACAACTGCCCATGAACCAGAACGACCCAGAGGAGATTTTCTCCTTTATCAAATATCTGAACCGCGAACAATATGGCGAGTCGCCACTCTTTTCGGGTCAGACATTTGCAAGCGACGTGATGCGTGATGGCAGCGGCCAGGTGGTTTCCAAAGAAGGTGCACCCATCTATGCCCGCGTGGCCAAACAGAGTACGTCGGAGCCTGACAAGTACATCGTGGCCGACCACAAACGCAAGTATGAGTATAACTATACCGTTCTATTCCCGCGTATGTACTCCCAGCAGGGCAACCACATCGAGGGTTACAAAGCCTGGAGCAATTTCAAGGGACAGAAGGTGAAGGCAAAGGACGGCAAAACCATCACGGTGCCGACCTTCGGCGAAAACCTCCGCTACTTCTTCAGTTACCAGTTGAATTTCATGTACTGGCGCTATTTTATGTGGAACTTCGCCGGACGTCAGAGCGATATCCAGACCCACGGCGCCATCGACCAGGGCAACTGGATTACGGGTATAAAGTTCATCGACGAGATTCTCGTAGGCCCGCAGGACAACCTCCCGGCACAGATGGCCAACAACAAGGGCCGCAATGTCTTCTACATGCTGCCATTACTGCTGGGCCTGATTGGTCTTATCTGGCAGGCCTTCAACGGAGAGAAGGGCATCCAGGGTTTCTGGGTGGTGTTCTTTCTGTTTTTCATGACGGGTATCGCCATTGTTATCTACCTAAACCAGACTCCGTATCAGCCGCGTGAACGAGACTATGCGTATGCAGGTTCGTTCTATGCCTTCTCCATCTGGGTCGGCATGGGTGTGGCTGCTCTCATCGACTCCATCGGCAAACTGATGAAGAAAGAGTCGGTGGCTGTGTCGGTTGCCATGTCGCTGCTCTGCCTCTTTGTTCCCTTCCAGATGGTGGGTCAGACGTGGGACGACCACGACCGTTCCGGCCGCTACACGGCACGCGATTTCGGTAAGAACTACCTCACTTCGCTCGAGAAGGATGCCATCATCTTCACTAACGGCGACAACGATACCTTCCCCCTTTGGTACAACCAGGATGTTGAGGGCTACCGCCGCGACGTGCGTGTCTGCAACCTTTCGTATCTGCAGACCGACTGGTATATTTCACAGATGAAGTCGCAGGCCTACGAATCCGACCCGCTTCCCATTGCGCTCAAGCCCTATCAGTATTCGAACGGCAAACTCGACTATGCCCATCTTATAGAACGCATTCAGGGCGAACAGCCTCTCTCGGCTGCCATGCAGTTCCTTTATTCGGACGACATGCGCTACAAGACAGTAGGCGGATACAACGGGACCATCGACCATCTGCCCGCCAAGAAGTTCTATATCGATATAGACTCGGCAGCAGTGGCTGCTTCGTCGGTGGTGGATATTGACAAGGGGGATGTGATTTCCAAACGGATGCATATCGACCTCTCGGGCAAGAACTATGTCACCAAGAACGAGATTGCCATTCTCGCCATGCTCGACGGCATCAACCGCGACGGCTGGAAGCGTCCAATCTATTTTGCCACAACGGTCGGTCCCGAGATGTATATGAGCCTGAACCGCTATTTCCGTCTGACGGGTCTGGCCTACCAGATAGTGCCCCTCGAGAACGGCGGTACGCAAACCTGTGACATCGACTCGACCTATAACTGTATGATGAACAAGTTCGTGTGGGGTAATATTCAGGACTCCACCATCTATCTTGACGAGAACAACCAGCGCATGTGCCGTACACAGCGTATGATGTTCGGCACCCTGGTCGACCAGCTTGTGCGTCACGGCGACTACGACCGTGCAGTGAAGGCTTCGGACTATTGCTGCGAGGTGATTCCCGATTACAATATTCCCTACGATTACACGTCGCTGACCTTCGCCCAGGCCTACTATCTGGCAGGCTTCGAGGAAAAGGGCAACGCCATAGTGAAGCGGGTGCTGGAATATGCTTCCGACTACATGCAGTGGGCCGTTCGTCTCAACAAGACGCAGGCCGGCACCGTGAATCGCAATATCCGCGAACAGGTGCTCACCATGCGTGATGCCCTCGGTATGGCCCAACGCTACCGTCAGAACAAGATTGTGGAGGAATACGATCCTCTGTTCAATAGCTATGGCGACTTTGCCGTCAAAAGCGGAGCGCTGAAATAATCCGACTGTATGTTCATCGAGCAGCCCCCGTCCTGGTTCCGAAGGCTGATGTACACGGATTCCTTCTGGCGAATCCCCTCACAGCCCAAGTGTGTCTATCTCACCTTCGACGACGGCCCCACCCCCGAAGTCACTCCGTGGGTGCTCGATGTGCTTAAGAAATACGGTGTGCGGGCCACGTTCTTCTGCGTAGGCGACAATGTGGCCCGCTACCGTCCCCTGTTTGAGCAGATCAAGGCCGAAGACCATCATGTGGGTAATCACACAATGAACCATATTGTGGCATTTAAATACGGCAAGAAAGCCTATCTTGCCAACGTTGAGAAGGCCAATATGCTGATTCAGAGCCAGCTGTTCCGTCCGCCGCACGGATGGCTCCGCTGGGGCCAGGCCCGTCTGCTGCAGAAAAAGTACCGCATCATCATGTGGGACATTGTGACACGCGACTATTCCTCGCGCCTCAACGCAGAGGAGGTCTATCAGAATGTGGTGCGGAAAACACGTAACGGCTCGATAATCACCTTCCACGACACCACCAAGTCTTGGCATAATATTCAGGAGGCACTGCCCCGTTCGATCGAATGGCTGCTGGAACAAGGATACCTCTTCAAGCGCTTATAGCCGAGGCCCGCCGCCTCGGCTTTTGTGCTGTGGGAGTGACGGCTCCCCGCGAGGTGGATGCTGTCGAATGGCAACGTCATGAGGAATGGCTGTCGGCCGGTTATGCGGCCGATATGGATTACCTGCAGCAGCACAAGGACATACGCCGCGACCCGAGGCTGCTATTCTCGGGGGTGCAGAGCATGATTGTGACCGCCATGAACTATTATCCGGACCGCCGGCAACAGGGCGACGCACAGTTCGCCTTCTATGCCTACGGGGCCGATTATCACTGGGTTGTCAAAGAATATCTTGGACGGCTGTCGGAATGGATTGCCTGTAATCTTGTGCCTGAAAATTTCTCCTATGAAGCACGTGCTTTCACGGATTCCGCCCCCCTGATGGAACGTTACTGGGCGGTGGAGGCCGGACTGGGATTTGTGGGCCGCAACCAACTGCTCATCGTGCCCGGAGTGGGGAGTTATGTGCTACTTGGAACGCTTATGACGAATCTGCCCGTTGAACTGCTCTCGCGCGCCGGAGTGCGTAAAGAACGCCCCTCCTGCGGCTCCTGTCTCCGCTGTAGAGAGGCCTGTCCCACAGGTGCCCTGTGTGAAGGCTATGTCGATGCCAATCGCTGCATATCCTACCAGACCATAGAAAGCCGGGCCGAAAGGATTCCCGAGGAGGTGGCCCGTACGCTGGGAAATCGCGTTTACGGATGCGATGCCTGTCAGGAAGCCTGCCCTTGGAACCAACGTTTTGCCAGTCCCACTGCGATTCCCGAATTCCAGCCCCAGGAGCACTTCCTGATCCTAAGCAGGGAGGAGATAGCAAACATGGGGTCCGGAGATTTCAAACGGCTCTTTGCCCACAGTGCTGTCAAGCGTGCGGGACTGAAAGGGCTGAAGCGTAATGTAAAGTCGTCGGAGGGGGAAGGTTAAGCCAGCTGCTCTACCAGTTCCGCTGGGGTGGAGACAACGTTGATTTTCTCCAGGTCGTCGGCTCCGGTGAAGCCGGCCGATACCATGTTGCGGATAAAGGCAATCAGCGGATTGTAATATCCGTCGGTGTTCAGGATGAAAACCGGTTTGTCGAAACGTCCCACCTCGAGACCCTCGAAGAAGGAGAAGAACTCGTGCATGGTGCCGTGACTGCCGGGCAGGACGATACAGGCATCCGCGAGCCGTTCCATGGTGCGTATGCGTTCGTCGAAAGTCTCCGTTTCAATCAGTTCATAATTGGGATAGTCGGTCCACAGGTTCCGCACGTCCATTCCTTTCATGGCGTGGTCCTTTCGGCCGAGGAAGCCTTTGGGGAATACGCCGGTCAGACGTCCGCCTTCCTCGCGTACGCCCTCGGCCAATGCGCCCATGGTGCCTACGCCGGCACCGCCGTAGATGACTTCAATGCCTCGGCGTGCCAGCAGTCGGCCCACCTCACGTGCATTGTCTCTGTATTTCCCGTCGTTGCCGGAACGGGATCCCAAATAGACAGTAACTTTCATAGTTGTCGGTTTAATACGAATGAAAAAAGCTCCACAGAGAACTGTGAAGCTTTTGTAGCGCCTACGAGAATCGAACTCGTATACCATGCGTGAGAGGCATGTATCCTAACCATTAGATGAAAGCGCCATCTAAGAGAGGGTGGGAGGTGGGGCTCGAACCCACGACATTCAGAACCACAATCTGACGCTCTAACCAACTGAACTACACCCACCATAATTGGAGCGATCTTTCGGATTGCGGGTGCAAAGATAGGGGAAAAGTTTGAATTCTCCAAATTATTTGGAAGAAAAATGTATTCGGAACCTCCATTTTTGTAAAAAACGCGCTTTTTTGCTACCTCGAAATGCAAATTTTGGCCATCCGGCGTTGCATATGTCGATAATTTTTCGTATCTTTGCCCCAAAATTGAATAATCCACCCCGGCCCTCCTTGAAAGGAGGGAGATTGGAGCGGCACGGGAAAGGTAATTTTAATATAAAATAACTAAATATAAAATTAACGAGTTATGTTATTCGACCAGATCAGCAAGGACATCATGGAGGCCATGAAGGCCAAGGATGCCGTAAGGCGTGATACGCTCCGCAATGTGAAAAAGGAATTCATCGAGGCCAAGACAGCCGAGGGCAGCAACGGCGACCTGACGGACGATGCCGCTCTCAAGATTATCGCCAAGATGGTGAAGAAGGGCGAGGACGCTGCCGAAATCTTCCGTCAGCAGAACCGTCAGGATCTCGCCGACGAGGAAATGGCTCAGGTGAACGTGCTCAAGGAATATCTCCCCAAAGCCCTCTCGGTGGAGGAGGTGAAGGCCAAGGTGCAGGAAATCGTAGCCCAGGTAGGCGCAACCGGCCCCAAGGATATGGGCAAGGTGATGGGTGTGGCTTCGAAGGCACTGGCCGGCCAGAGCGACGGACGCACCATCTCGACCATAGTGAAGGAGATTCTCGCCGCACTCGGATAAACTGTTCCTGAAATGAGGGTAGTCATCCAGCGAGCCGCTTACGCGCGCGTAAATATTAATAAGGTATTAAAGTCGGAAATCGGACGGGGATTGATGATTCTTGTCGGATTTGAGGCAGCCGACTCAGAGGAGGATGTCCAGTGGATGACCCGCAAGGTGCTCAATCTGCGCATCTTCGATGACGAGAACGGAGTTATGAACCGCTCTGTCCTGGATGTGGGAGGCGAGGTGATGATTGTGTCACAGTTCACGCTCCATGCACTGACGGCTAAGGGCAACCGTCCGTCCTACATCCGTGCTGCCGGCCATGACATTGCCGTTCCCCTCTACGAACGTTTCAAACAGACCGTTTCGGAAGGATTGGGCAAACCCGTGGCTTGCGGAGAATTCGGTGCCGACATGAAGGTGGAACTCCTCAACGACGGCCCAGTGACAATTTGTATAGACTCAAAAAACAAAGAATAATATGGAACAAGATAAATATTCCCAGGCCCTGTCGAAATACGACATCGCACTGGACGATCAGCAGATTGCTGCTGAAGTGAAAGAAATCGTTGCAGCTCATTACGACGAAAACAATACGCCCGAAGTGCTGAAATTCAGCCTCGGATGCATCGATCTGACGACGCTCAATCCCACCGACGGTGAACGTCGCATCGCTGAGTTTACAAAGAGGGTGAACCAGTTTGAGGAGAAATACCCCAACCTCCCCAATGTGGCCTCAATCTGTGTCTATCCCAACTTTGCCGAAGTGGTGAAGATGAATCTCGACGTTTCGGAAGTGGACGTTACGGTTGTGGCCGGCGGGTTCCCGTCGTCGCAGACTTTCCCTGAAATCAAAGTGGCCGAAATAGGGCTGGCAGTCGCTGCCGGTGCCGACGAGGTCGATATTGTGATTCACTGCGGACAGATGCTGGAAGGCGACTACGAAGGCATGTGCGACGTCATCGAGGAATGTAAAGCTGCCGCCAAGGACAAGATCTTCAAGGTCATCCTCGAAACAGGTGCGCTGAAATCCGCATCGCTCATCATGAAGGCATCTGTGCTGGCCATGTACTCCGGTGCAGACTTCATCAAGACCTCGACCGGCAAGATCTCTGTGGCTGCAACCCCAGAGGCCTCCCTCGTGATGTGCAAGGCCATCAAGGCCTATTACGAAGAGACGGGCCGCAAGGTAGGTTTTAAGGTTGCCGGTGGTGTGCGTACTCCCGAAGACGCCGTCATCTACTATTCGATTGTGAAGACCGTTCTCGGCGACGAGTGGCTCACCAAGGATCTCTACCGCATCGGTGCATCCTCTGCCGCCAACAACCTCCTCTCCGCTATCGAAGGTAAGGAAATCAAGCACTTCCTCTAAAACGCGAAGCATACACAACGCAAAGCGAGGCGCTCCGTCCGGGCCGCCTCGCTTATTTACGCTCTTATTGGGTTTATCTCATTTTGCGGGTACGAGGAAGTCAATCTCGACAATGCGGAGCTCACCCTTTACGTCCTTGGCATTAGCTGCCTTGAAGAGGTCGAGTTCGCCGGCTGCTCCGTTGGCCAGTTCGGTTACCTGTCCGAAGGCTTCCTTTTCAGTGGCTTTGCCGACCTGTCGGATGGTGTATTTGCGGGCATGGACGGGGTTGCTGATGCGGAGGGGCACATAGCCCAATGACTTTTCAGTTACACCCTTCCAGACGGTGGTTTTAGTTCCGTCGGCTGATTCGGCTACCACCTCGAGGGGATAGGAGCGCATACGCCAGCCTGTCAGTTTGATGTTGATTTCGGAAACTGGAGCTTCCTTTTCGAGCGTATAGGTAATCCAGGCGGTCTTCATCTTGCCGTCGTTCTTCCACTCGGAAAGTTCGTTGTCGTCGAACGATTTGGTCTCCGAGCCGTCGTTGGCAGCCGATTCGGCTGATACGATATTGACGGTCTGATAACGTTCCCGGTAGGAAGGAGTGGCAGGTGTTTCACCACGGTCGAGACGGCAGGGGAGGAGCAGGTTGGGCTGGTAGGTCGAAAGTCCGCCTGCGTTATCTGTAGCCTCGGTCTTCCATTCGAGGGTGACAGGAGCCAGATGTTTGGCTTCGGCCTTAAGTGTGATGTTGCCTGCGGTCGTTGTGGAACGAACGAAGACTCGGTTCACACCGGCTTCGACGGGAAGAACGGTGTCGAGGATATGGTTCTCGCCGTCACCGGCCTTGGCAATACCGCCGCGCCAGATGCCTTCGCCCGAGAGGGTGAAGTTGATGTCGCGGTTGTCGAGCGGACAGCGGCGTCCGTTCTTGTCCACAATCTCCACCTGAACCATTGCCAGATCTGCACCGTCGGCCTTCATGCCGAGCGGGTTCTGGATGAGGGTGAGTTCGATGTGGTCGGCTGCCCCGGCTGTGCGGATTTCATAGGAAGCGAGTTCCTTGCCGTCCTTGTCCATGCCCACGGCACGGATGACACCGGGTTCAAAGGCAATCTTATCGAAGTCGAACAGGAAGTCATGTTTCCTGACGCCCTTGCCTTTTGATTTGCCGTTGACAAAGAGTTCCACCTGGTCGCACGACGAAACAACATGGACGGGCTTCACAACACCGGCGGGATAGTTCCAGTGACCGATGATGTAGGTGCGGGGATTCTCCACATCGACCCATCCGTCCCACATCACCTGGTGGGCATACCAGGGGTCCTTGGGAATACGCATGGCATCCACTACGCCGGAGACTCGGTAGTTGAATTCCGAGCGGCCGTGGGTGTTGGTCTCGGCGAAGATAATCTTCACGCCGCCCGACGAGACACGGTCGCCGTAGCCGGGACGTACCCGATAGTAGTCGTCCCAGCGGATGATGTTCTCGATAGTCAGCGAATCCTGGTTCTGGTTGTAGGCGATAGCGGGTGCCTTGCGGTAGAAAGGACCTGCGCCGTGCTGGTGGTAGGGATAGGAGTAGTTGTCCCAGTACATGCGGTAGCCCTCGTCGCGGCAGTATTCCATTGCCCACATGGGATGTTTCCTGCTGGTGTTGATATAGAGCATCTCGCCGCCGTATTCGGCTTCGTTGATATCCAGCATCTCGCGGCTGCCGATAGCACGTCCTCCGTAGGGATCGTATTGGTCACGAATCTGCTTCATGGCAATCATGTGTTCGCGCGAGATGCTTTCGTTGCCGCATTCATAGAAGATGATGGAGGGATTGTTGCGGTTGTAGATGATGGCATCGCGCATCACTTCTGTGCGCTGTTCCCACTGACGGCCCTCACGGTCCTTTTCGGCATCGCCGGCAGGCATGGCCTGCATCAGACCCACGCGGTCGCACGACTCAATCTCCTGCTTGCCGGGTGTGACGTGCATCCAGCGCATCAGGTTGCCGTTGCCCTCCACACAGAGTGCATTGCCGTAGTCGGAGAGCCACGCGGGGATGTCGGTGCCTACGGCCGGCCATTCGTTCGACGAACGCTGGGCAAAACCGTGAACCATAATGACGCGGTCGTTGAGCCATACTTTACCCTGGCCGAACTGCGTCTTGCGGAAACCGGTGCGTACGGTCACTTCATCCGTGCTCACGCCTCCGATCTCGAGGGCCGACTTCACGGTGTAGAGATAGCCGTAACCCCAACTCCAGAAGTGAAGTTTGCTCATGGCCTGCTGTGCGCTCAGTGTCACGGTGTCGCCGGCGGGGATGAGCTGGGTCTTGCCGGTGAATCTGGCCACCTGTTTGCCGTCGGCATCGAGTACGGTGATGCGCAGACGTCCCTTTTGGGCCTGTGCCGTTGCGTTGATGACCTGAGACTCGACGTGTATGGTGGCTTTCTTCCTGGCCACGTTATAATCGGTCGCGTAGACATAGGTGCCGGTAGTCTTTAGGTTGCTGTAGAGCGGCAGTGTCTGATAAATCTGATCCGTAGCGTGCAGCCACACGTTCTTGGGCAGACCGCCGTAGTTGACGTTGAAGTTGCGGTCGTTCCATTGGAACTTGATGCCGGAGGATTTCTCGGTGTAGGACCAGTTGTTATCGACGCGCACGGCAATCTCGTTCCTGCCGTCTCTCAAATAAGGGGTTAGGTCGAAACCGAAGGCCATCACACCGTTCTCGTGGAGACCCAGTCTCTGTCCGTTGAGATAGACCTCGGCGGCCTGACGGGCTCCTTCGAATTCCACAAACACACGCTGCCCCCTGGCCGAGGCGGGCAGTTCGAATGTCTTCCACCACCACGAAATGGTGTCGGTGTGTTCCTTGATGGCACGCTGGAAGGCTTCCGTCTCGTTGAAGGCTCGGGGCAGGGTGCATGCCGTGCCGTCCTTCCTGGCATCCTCCAGCGACTGGTCGCCAACGGCAAAGGTCCAGTCTCGGTTGAAATTCCAACGCTGGCGTTCGGCCTGTGCGTCGGAGAAGATGCTGAGCAAAGCTGCGGCGCCCAGCATGGTTGTAAATAAACGCTTCATTGTTTTTTGTAAATAATTATGTTTTCAGTAAAATGGGATTTATTTCAGTGTAAGTGTTACAATGCTGTGGGCAGGAAGCGTCACGAGGAGTTGTCCTTTCTTCACCTTGGCCCCGTTGAATGCAGCGGGATGAATCTTCTCGGCCTTGCCGAAATCGTTGTAGTCGCCGATGTTCTTGGCGTTGATGATGGTGCCTTCGGCGCCCTTCACCTTCATGTTGTCCACATTGACGGCCACCACGTGCTCGTGTTCAAGGTCGAGGTTGGTGAGCGAGAGGGTGATGACACCGTCCTTGACTGACTGGGTCGAGGAAACCTGCGGCACGCTTTCCTTGTCGTTCACGGTGATGCGCTCGCACACGAGGTCGGCGGGGATGAAGGTGCCGAGTTTATGGGGTTTGTACATCGTGAAAACATAGTAGGTGGGGGTGAGCAGCATCTTGTCGCCCTTGGTGAGCACCATTGCCTGGAGGACGTTGACCACCTGTGCGATGTTGGTCATCTTGATGCGGTCGGTGTATTTCTGGAAAATATCCAGCGAGGTGGATGCCACGATGGCGTCGCGCATGGTGTTCTGCTGAAAGAGGTGTCCGGGATTCGTGCCGGGTTCCACTTCCCACCAGGTGCCCCATTCATCAACCAGGAAGCCGACTTTCTTCTTGGGGTCGTACTTGTCCATGATCTTCATGTGATCGACCACGCACTTCTCAATGCCCAGGGCCTGCGAGAGTGTCTCGTAATAGTTCTGGGCTGTGAAGTCGGTGGCGGAGCCTTTCTTGCCCTCTGCCCAGTCGCGTACGGCGTAATAGTGAACCGAGAGACCTTTCATGCGGCTGGGACCAATCTGTTTCATGCAGACCTCGGTCCAGTGGTTGTCGGTGGCATTGGCGCCCGAGGCGATGCGG
>CAJOOX010000055.1 GCA_905236195.1 uncultured Bacteroidales bacterium | reverse complement strand
CAGATAATGTTGCAGTCCAGATTCGGCAATTCCCTGGGTTTTGTGGAATAGCCATACATATCATCGTCCCGGTCCATAATCATGTTGTCAATGACAAGAGAAAGCCAAAGACGCAGTTTTGTAATATCGGTGGCGCTTGCTTCAATATCGCAGGCGAAAATGCAGTTCTTGATGGTGTCCCTTTTCATTCGATAGAGATTTCTGTCAGCGTGACAGTTAAAACGCTGACCGTGATTCATATCGATGGTCATATAGGATGTGATAGTGTCCCGCGCTCGGACAATTTCATTCAGCATACCCAGGGGAAACGCGCCGGAACCTACAGCGAGGTCGACCACCTTGACGTTGGCAAGCAGGGTATCAATTTCATGGAGCCTGTTTACGCCGCGCTTGTAGCTGAATATGGTCTCTGGAATTTCCATCGGCTTGTTATGGTCGAATACATAGTGACCTTTTCCGCCGTCTTGACCCTTTACAAAAATAGTCTTTTTTACATCCTCATCACGGAAATACTCTCCGTAGAGGATAAATTTCCGTATGTCATCATCAGGAATCCCGGTACGTCCCGCAAGATAATGAATCAGGCTTTCCTGGCACATATAATGCACAATTTCACGAGGCGTATAGAATGCGCCCTTGGATTTTCTGTCTTTTACGTCCAGAAGATTCTCAAATACCTTACCGAGCATTTCCGGGTCAATGGCGACTTCACGCTCCATCGGCTCATCTTCTGCCATGGTAAAATTAAAACGGTCAAACACATCAAGAATGCCGTCCGCATCCCGGCCCTTTGTGTCTTTATTAGAGAACAGTTCATTCGGAATACTGAAATTGTTGTGCTGCCAGTCGTACCCTTCCATTTCCTCAAAGAGACCGCCGTTCAGGAAGGGAATGCGTCGGTGGAAAAGGGGAAAGAACGCATTCTCCCCACGATTCTTGTTGAGACCGGTATAAAACAGCGGCTCCAAATAATCGTCGAAGTAGTTTTTCCCGTTTTTCACACATCCGATGAAAATTTGACGCATAAAATCCTTGGGACCGCTTCCCCATGCATCGCCCTTCACAAGTGTGGAAAGAATTGTCTGGTCTTCATCAGACAGAGCAAGTAACGCTGCGTTATCCCGTGCATATGTCCCCTCTTTGGACGGTTTATAGGCAACAGGCATCAGTTCTTTCGGCTTCTGCCCAGACCGATAGAAGGCGTTTTTATATTCCCGCTCCGTCAGTGTGGAGGGAAATGCGTTGACGCCCAGCCAACCTTTTTTCTGGATGAAATAGAGGAATACTATCTGACCAAGCAGTTTTTTTGCGAACTGCTCACTGTCAAAGCCCCTGGAATATGCCTCAGCGATAAATTGAGGATTTCGATCAAGATAGTCCTTAATGTCCAAGTATTTCTCTCGATATTGCGCAAAGAAGTCCTTCGTAACCGCCTCAACACTGAAAGCCTCTTCCAGTTTGTCCAAGCCAGGATTAAGGTCATCCGAAATGAAAATCGGATAGAGTCGCTCCTGCGCAGTATGGCAGGGTTCTCCTTTTCCCACCAAGTAGGAGTACCGCTTGGCGGGCGTCAGTTTCTCACTGATTTTTCCCTTGGAAAACTCATAATCCATGCGGACAAGGGAGATCCGCCATTTATCAAACTCGCCCATTGTGTAAAAGGCAGCCAATGCCCCTGCACAGTTACTGCTTTCCAACAGAGATTTGACAAATCCCCGCTGCATACTACGGGCATTTTCGATATTCCGGTCGTTTTTCAGACACACTGAGAACAGGGCAACTTTATTATTGTCCTGACCGATGTAGTTGCCGATGTGATTGTAGTGGTCGATTGCTGCGGAAAACGTGTTCCACGGCTTTACATCTTTCCTGGGAGCAACCAGTTCCATATTATCCAGAAGTTCCCGAAGGAATATCTGATACCTGTCGGCATCATATGGAGCGGTCAGTGTGCCAACAAAGATTCCTCTTTTCTTGTCGTTCATTCCGTTTTCATCCTCATATAACATGAAAGAATAACCTGTTTCTCCCCATCAATGTGGAGAGTTGCGTCTCTGCGTTCATAAAGATACTGGTCAGGAACCTGATTTGAAATGACAAAATAAGTCTCTCCCAAATCAGATGCTGTGCTCAGTTCCTTAACGATTGCCTTGGTAATATTCTGCGGGATGTCGCCGTTTTCATATGCTTTCATCAGACGCCGGACTACATCCTCCTGGTCATCAGTCAGCGTCGGCTCGTTTTGCAGGGCGCGCAGAACACGCATAACCTTTAGATCGTTTCCCCGAAGAGGAGCCTTTTCTACTTCAATAACCGATTCCTGCGTCAAGGATTCATCAAAGGCGGTGCTGTTGGATTCATACTGCTGGTAGTAATCCGAGCCGACATTGATTCTCGGTTCATCTGGCTGGCATTCCAGATAACGTACCGTCTCAATAAAGGGAATCTGTTCCGTCTGTCTGCCATCAGTAATGAAAAACTCTTTCAACGCACCCTTGCGGATAAAAGTGACAGTTGTATCATCGGTCACTCTGTCGCTGTATCTCCCTGTCTTGGCTTTCCTCGGAAGCCGCTTGATGTGTTCAAACAGTCCGATGTTGTTATCACGAACCTGACGGATAACCGCAAGGTAGGCCAGTTCAGGATTGCCGCCTTCCTCTTCAGCATCCATGTTGGCAGTCAGGTCGTCAAACAATTTCTGCGTACTGACAACTTCCTCGTCAGAGAGGTATTTATAGTCCTCGCCTAACGTGTCATGGAACGACTGCAACTTCTCTAAAATGCGCTGTTTCAACGGCATATGTTTACTGGACTGGGCCGTGGGGAAGAAGTTGAATACATAGATACGGCTGAATTCTGTTCCAACACGGTTAATACGTCCGACGCGCTGCATAATTCGTGTAGGATTCCATGGAAGGTCATAATTAATAAGCGCGTTTGAAAGGTGGAGATTGATTCCTTCTGCCAAAACATCCGTGGTAATGAGAACATCGTATTTATCGTTTTCCCTGCTTGCATACTTCGGATTAAAACTGTCTTCAATCTCATTTTTCAGCCGCGAATGGCTGACACCGGAATAAGAAATCACGCGGGTTCCATAAAGTTTACGAAGGGCCTCTTCAAGATACTCAGCCGTCTCCCGCGACTCCGTGAAGATGACTTTCTTATTTCCGAGCAGTTTATGATTCGATTGCAGTTCCTCACTGAACTTTTCCAGTTTGGGGTCGGACGTGACAGCACTCCATAAATCGCGCAGATATTTCAGTTTGGACAAATCCCGGTTCAGGTCAATGATGAATCCAGGCTTAAATTCCGATGTCTGGAAGTGGAATCCATTCTCATCCTCAGCCATCTTCATCAGCTTATCAATTTCACCGGAATCCAGCAAATCGTATACATCCACCTTTTTGCTAATCCAGACTTCACCTTCGGCTTTATACATCTCAATAAACCGCTCGTAGGATTCAATGAATCGAGAGAGGGTCATACGGAAAGCATAGAAACTGCTTTCCAGACGCTTGACCAGAATTCCTTTCATAAAGCCGCTCATGTTCTGCTGCGCCGCAAGAAGTGTGGAATACCTCTTTGTATTTCGCAAATAAGTCAATGGCTTATACCGAGCATATGTGAAGTCTTTGATAGCAGCGATAGTTTCTGTAAAAATTCCGTCTATCGTCTCATCAAATGTGTAGATAATCTTCTCCGGCGCACCCAGCTTTGGAAAAGTCAAACCTTGCTTCACAAGGTCATCGTGGTAGTATTCCTCAATCTCTGTGCGTGTTCTGCGAATCATGATATGGCGGAGCAGTTTGTCACGGATGTCCTCAGAGTTTGCGCGAAGCTGCGCCATATACTGGGCGGACCCCTTTTCAAGCCCTTTCAGCTTGCCGTTCAACGATGCGAAAAATCCCTCCAGATTCCGGATTCCGACAATATTGCTGTTGTGCTTCGGCTGGAAAAGGTAAATCTGATTCTCAATATCGCTTGTGTAGTTATTGATTGGGGTTGCGGAAATCAGAATAACCTTCTTCCCATAGCATATTTCATGCAGCTTGCTGAAACTGTCAGTACCCGCATTGCGGAAACGATGGGCCTCATCTACAAATACATATTCATACTCTGTACTACTTGCCAAAATACTGTCCAGCCTGCCCAAAGATACGACCTTTGCAGCCACATCAAATTCAAGCAGGACTTCCTCCCAATAGCTAACCAGTACAGGCGGGCAAATTACAAGTTTTCGCCCTTTACCTAGGCTTTTGGCGAGCATGGCGCAGATATAGGTTTTTCCAAGTCCGACAACGTCTGCAATAAAAACCCCGTTATAGGCTTGAAGAGTCTTCTTCGCCTGGATAACTGCATCAATCTGATACTGCAATCTCATATATCCGTCTGGGAGAAGATTCTGTGCCAACAAGTCCTTATCCGCATTGATTTCCTCCCGGAAAAATTCATAGAGCGTTTTCAGATAGATTTCATATGGTGTAATGTCGTTTCGCAGCCATGTGCGCTTTCGGACAGCATCAACATAGGCATCCTCAATTGGCACAGCGGATAGCCACAGATTTTCGAAGCGTTCCAAGGCAAATTTCACATCCGCGCTGTCTTTCAGTTCCACGTTGAACTCCAGATTGTTGATAAGACCAGCCTCGGAAAAGTTGCTCGATCCGGTTATCACACTACCAAAAATATCAGGCACCTTCCTGGGGTCTTTGCGCATGATATACACCTTGGCATGAATGGGTGCGTCTATATACATCCTCATCTCAAGTTTGCCGGATTGAAGCCACTCAATGAACTGCTGCACTCCCTCTTCAATCGCTGACGTGGTAGGGGAACGCTCGAACTCAGCTTCTACGCCTCTTTGAAACTCGTCCCTGGCTTCTTTGATGGTCACAGGCGCATTGTTTGCCTGGTCAATAATATCAACAGTAAATCTGTTGACGTTTAGTCCCACAAGAATACGGATTTTTTCAACGTCGTCCATGGCGTGGCGCAGTCTGAAAAATCCACTGGTGCGGAAGTATCCGACCAGAACGTCGAAGAACTGCGTGTTACTCTGCAAGATGGTAGAGAACCTGCTGTAAAGGTCGCGTTCCGGTTCGTTTGTAAAGAATTTCAGGTCAGTGTTCATCAGTTTATCACTCTTCCTTACCAATCGCAGTTATTAATTCATGTGAAAATCTATAATGGACTAAGTTGTGCCTCGGATGACGCTTGCAGACTTACTTTTGGCTTTTTTGCATTATATACCATTTTCCCCGGTAATGCAAGTGTTTTTTTCGATTTCGCTCCCTTAGTGCTTAGTTCACAGCTTGATTACATCTAACTTCGCTTAGGCACAATCATTTCCGGAATCTTATGGTTTTCGCAATTTTCTTCCCGTTGGCAAGCAATGATTCGGAATATCGTTTACTCCGAATCGGCTTGCAAGGGGACACCCCTTAAACCCCGGACTGTCCGCTTT
>CAJOOX010000054.1 GCA_905236195.1 uncultured Bacteroidales bacterium | reverse complement strand
GAAATTATCTATTATAGCGATGAGGAACTGGACACTTATCGCGGTATTGCCTCCGACCAATACACCGACGAACAGGCCGAAGAATTTGCAAACGTCTTCTACGAACTCCGCGAAATCGAGGTGGCCGGCTGGGTCCGGAGCCTCCAACTGCGCGGCATTGAACTGCCCGACCAGATCAAGGACGAGGTGTTCCTTGTCGTACGCGAACGACGTTTTGAACCCGTCTCGGGCGGTGTGGATCACTCCAACGATAAAGTAGCCTCATAACGAATGCTCCTCGAATACCTCTTCTTCCGTCATGCGCTCCTCGGAGCCCTGCTCGTCAGCCTGTGCTGCGGCATCATCGGCACCTACGTGGTGACGCGACGCCGTGTGTTCATCGCCGGCGGCATCACGCATGCATCGCTGGGAGGTCTCGGTCTGGGTATCTTTGCCGGCCTGAATCCCACCTGGGTGGCTGTGGTCTTTGCCGTACTGGCAGCCTGGGCGGTGCAGTGGCTTTCCTCCCGACGCAACATTCGCGAGGATTCTGCCATTGCAGTCTGCTGGTCGTTCGGTATGGCATTGGGCATTATCTTCATCTTCCTCACCCCCGGCTATGCTCCGTCGCTCACGGAATACCTTTTCGGCAATATCCTGACCATCACTACTGCCGATCTCTGGACGATGGGCATTTTCACGGCCCTTCTGCTACTGTTTCAGGCCATCTGTCAGCGTGCCATTCTCTATGTGGCCTTCGATGCGCCGTTTGCCCAGATTCAGAGGCTCCACGCGTCCCTTATTGACTACATGATGAATGCCCTCACAGCGGTTGCCATCGTCCTTTCCATCCGAATGGTGGGCATCGTGCTGCTGCTTTCCGTCCTGACCCTGCCTCAGATGATGGCATCGCTGTTCTGTGCGGAATATCGACGAATGGTTGTGCTGTCATGCGTGCTCTGTTTCGTGGGCTGCGTAAGCGGACTGTTGGTTTCCATCGCGCTGAATGTGCCTGCCGGTGCCTGTATCGTGGCGTTGATGGTAGGAGTCTATCTGTTTATGCGGGGTGTGCTGCATCTCGTCCGCCGGCACAGAGTATCTGCCGCGGCGGTTGTTTTAATGGCCGTCTCGGCGCTGTTGCTTTCAGGCTGCAAGTCCAATACGGCGCTGAACCGCAATATGCGTGCTTTCACGACCCGCTACAACCCCTATTTCAACGGCAAAGAAGCCTATAAGAAAGGACTGGCTACTATGGAGTCGCAACAGGATGATGAATATTCCGAACGTATCTTCCTGCACCCCGTCTATAAATATGTGGGCAAAGAACCCGGGACGGAAGCAAATTTCCAGCGCGCCATCGAGAAATGCAAGATCTGCGTACAGACCAAAAGCATGAGTGCTCCGCCCAAATCCCGTCCCGACAATCCTTCGAAGGAATATCGCGAATGGGTGAAACACTCGGAATTCAACCCTTTCCTGCACAACGCATGGCTGCTGAGCGGCAAGGCCCAGTTCATGATGGGCAACTTCGATGCGGCTGAAGCCACGTTCCACTACACCGCCCGGAAATTCTACTGGAAAGATATGCTCCAGCAGGAATGCCACATCTGGCTGGCCCGATGTGCGGTGATGAAAGAGGACTTCTATGCAGCCGAGGCGGAACTCGAGCAGCTCATCCCAGCCAAAAACTACACCTCCCAGAAAACGCTCGAGCAGAACGGTGTCTATCAGAATCTCCCGGCAAGACTGCAGAAAGAATTCTCGCTGGTCAAGGCCGAGATGCTGCTGCTCCAGCCGGGCAATGAGGCATTGGCGCTGGACTACCTGTCAAAAGGACAGCAGTCGTTCACAAATAAAGACCAGCGTGTGAGATCCAGGTTCTTTATGGCCCAACTTCACGAAGAACTGTCGCACAAGGCGGAAACGACAGCAGAACGCGAGGCCCATCGCAGCCAGGCATACAAAATGTATCGCAACATCACACGTCATGCCCGCAACTACAAGACACAGTTCAACGCCCGCATTGCCGCCACCCGGGTGATGCCCGCCGGCAATCTCGACAAGGTTGAACGGAAACTGCGTCACCTCTCCTGGCAGGCCCGCAACAAGGAATATATTGACCAGATCTGCTATGCCCTCGGCAACGTGGAACTGGCCCGCAAGGATACGGCCAAAGCCATCAGCTGGTACGAACGCGCGATGGAAAAGAGTACACGCGGCGGCCTCGACAAGGCTGTGGCTGCGCTACGTATGGGAGAACTGACGTTCCAGCAGGCCGATTATGTGCGTGCCCAAAAAGGTTATTCCACAGCGATGGGGATCATCAAAGACAACTATCCGGGCTACGACTCCATCAAACAGCTCTCTCAGGTGCTCGACGCACTGCAAACCCACGCAGAATCCGTTCATCTGCAGGACAGTCTGCTCACGCTGGCTGCGCTGCCTGAAGACTCGCTCTGCGATGCGATTGACGCCATCATCGAGAACCTGAAACGACAGGAGAAGGAGGCTGAGGATGCCAAGAAACAGCAGGCCTACAACGACAAACAGGCCGCGCGTGTGGATCCCCTCGCCCAAGCCGGCCCCGACATTCCGCAAGTGGGGACCCAGGATAAATCATGGTATTTCTACAACCCTTCGGTCATCACTAGAGGCAAACAGGAATTCCAACGCAAATGGGGCGCACGCAAACCTGAAGACGACTGGCGCCGCAAGGACAAGACTTCAAGCCTGCTGGCCGCTGCCGAGGAAATGCAGGATTCCACCGCAATGGCCGAAACCCCGGAATCACCAGATGTTCTCTTGGCTGATGCCGCACCCGTTGTGCCCGACATGGCGACTGAAACAGCCGTCCAGGCGGCGGAAAGCGGCTTGCCGGAAGCGGAGACGGATCCCGTCGATTCCACCTTCCTCGAAAAAGCCCAGGATCCCCACAACCGCGAGTATTATCTTGCCCAGCTGCCGTTCACCCAGGAACAGCAGGACGCCTGCCATGCCATCATCGAAGAAGGTCTTTACAACGAGGGTGTCATCATCAACGAACAGTTGGAGAATTTCCCGCTGGCCATCAAGACCTTCGACGAGGTGGAACGCCGCTATCCCGAATCGGCCCGACGTCTCGATATGTGGTACGCCTCCTACCTGATGTACATGCGTATGAATCAGCCCGACAAAGCTGAGATCTACCGCCAGAAACTGATGGAAGGTTTTCCAGAGGCAGCATACACCAAGGCCGTGGCTGACCCCAACTATATCCAGAACCTCAGGGCAATGGTGGCAGGACAGGATTCCATGTATATCCGAACCTACGAAAACTATCTGGCAGGCAATTCCTCTCAGGTCCACGATTCCTATTACTGGGTACACGACAACTGGCCGCTCTCCAACCTGATGCCTAAATTCATCTTCCTCCATGCCCTTTCCTACGTGCAGGAAGGCGACGTGAAGAGTTTCCAGGAAGCCCTCGAGCAACTCACAGCAACCTACCCCAACAGCGATGTGTCGCCGCTGGCGGGCATGATGGTGAAAGGCATCCGCGAAGGCCGTAGCGTACAGACAGGAGCCACCAACCGCGGCATGATGTGGGGCAGCTCGCTCCACCGTGAAGGCGACAGCACGGCCATAGATACCACAATGATGTTTGTCAACGACCTCACGGCTCCCTTCGTGCTGTTGCTGGCCTATCAGACAGATTCCGTCCAGCAGAACGACCTGCTCTTCGAAATCGCCAAATTCAACTTCGAGAGTTTCCTTGTGAAGGATTTCGACCTCGAAATCATCAATACGGGCGGCGGACTCAGCGTGCTGGTAATCAGTCAGTTTACCAACATCAACGAACTGCTCGACTACCACAACAAGATGGATGCCTCCGAGACGCTCTGGCTGCCGGAGAACATCACAATGATTGACATCTCCGTACCCAACTTCCGTGCCCTCCTGGCCGGCCGCACCTTCGAAGAATATTTCAACTGGGTGGACAGAACATACGGATCCGGAGAGTCCGACAACCCCGATAACTCCGATAACTCCTTTTAAATAATATGAACAATCCTAAGATACTTTGGGCCGACGACGAGATCGACCTGCTGAAACCCCACATCCTGTTCCTCTCGAACAAGGGCTATGACGTAACTCCCGTCACCAACGGACAGGATGCCATCGACCAGGTCAAAGCGGAATCCTACGATCTGGTCTTCCTCGACGAAAACATGCCCGGTCTTACCGGCCTCGAGACCCTGACGCTTATCAAGGAGCTGGACCCCTCGCTTCCCGTCATCATGGTGACCAAAAGCGAGGAGGAAGACATCATGGAACAGGCCATCGGCAGCAAGATTGCCGACTATCTTATCAAACCCGTACTCCCCACCCAGATGCTCATGTCCATCAAGAAGAACCTGCACGCGCGCGAAATCACGCAGCAGCAGAACACTTCGGGCTACCAGCAGGAATTCGGGAAAATCTCGATGCAGATCAATATGGCCCAGACCTTCGAGGAATGGGTGGAAATCTACAAACGGCTCGTCTGGTGGGAAATCGAGCTTTCCGAGAGCGATGCAAGCCTCGACAGCATGCTCCTCATGCAGAAAGAGGAAGCCAATGCCGCCTTTGCCAAATTCGTGCGCCGCAACTACGAGAGCTGGATCAAGAGCAGCTGGCCCGACCGTCCGCTCATGAGTCCCGACCTTTTCAAGTCGCACATTTTCCCCGCCCTGGACGCCGGTGAGAAACTGTTCCTGGTGGTCATCGACAACTTCCGGCTCGACCAGTGGCGCATGCTACAGCCGCTGCTCTCCGAATGGTTCACCGCCAAGGAGGAAGTCTATAGCGCCATCCTCCCCACGGCAACCCAATATGCCCGCAACGCCATCTTCTCGGGGCTCATGCCCGACAAGATTGCCAAAATGTTTCCCGACCTCTGGGTCGATGAGGACGAGGAAGAAGGCAAAAACCTCAACGAGGCACCGCTCATCCAGACCCAGTTCGACCGCTATCGCAAGCATTACGAGTTCTCCTACAACAAAGTGAACGAGAACAGCTACTGCGAACGTCTGGTGGCTAAACTCAAAGACCTTGCCCACAATAGTCTCAATGTGGTTGTGCTCAATTTCATCGACATGCTGAGCCATGCCCGCACTGAGTCGAAAACCGTACGCGAACTGGCATCCGACGAAGCCGCCTACCGCGCCCTCACTAAAACATGGCTGGAACACAGCGCTACGATCGACCTCTTCCGCCGTATGGCCGAGATGGGCTACAAAGTGGTGCTCACTACCGACCACGGCACGGTGCGCGTCGAGAATCCCATCCGAGTGGTGGGCGACAAGAACGTCAACACCAACCTGCGCTACAAACTCGGCAAGAATCTCAACTACCCGGCCAAACAGGTCTATGAAATCAAGAAACCCGAGGAGTTCGGACTGCCCCGTCTCGACCTTTCGACGGCCTATATCTTTGCGACGGGCAAGGATTTCTTCGCCTACCCCAACAACTACAACGTCTATGTGCCCTACTACCGCGGCACATTCCAGCACGGAGGCATTTCGATGGAAGAAATGCTGATTCCCCTCATCACGCTGGAACCCAAAAAGAGATAAATCAGATTCAGATTTCAGATTACTCCGATTACTCAGATTACTCCGATTACTCCGATTACTCCGATAATTCAAAAAACTCAAAAAAATATGGACATTTTTCCTCACCGCAGATTCGCTGCAAAATTCGCCTCCAATGTGGAGGACAATGAACACATCCTCCAGGTAGCCATCGACATGGCGATGGAGGCGGGACGCATCCAACTCCGCAAGTTCCGTTCACGCCATCTCGAAATGGAGACCAAAACCTCAATCCACGATGTTGTGACAGAGGTGGACAAGGAATGTGAAGCGTTCCTTCTCTCCCAGATTAACGAAGCCTATCCCTCCCATTCCGTTTTGGGAGAAGAGACCGGACTGCATCATCATGAGAGCGACTGGGAATGGGTTATAGACCCGCTCGACGGCACCAACAACTACAGCCAGGGGCTTCCCATCTTCAGCGTCAGCATCGGCGTGCAGTATAAGGGAGAGACACAGGTAGGTGTCGTCTATGCGCCCTATCTCGATGAACTCTTCACCGCCTCCAAAGGCGGAGGCTCCGCCATGAACGGCAGAGCCATTCACGTGAGCCGCAAGACCAATTTCGGTGAATGTGTGCTCGGTACGGGATTCCCCTACGACAAAGGCACCGTGACCAGCTACGACAACAATCTCGACAACGTGTGCGCCATCCTTCCCAAACTGCGCGGCCTGCGCCGTATGGGTTCGGCAGCCTATGACCTCTGCTGCGTGGCTTCAGGCATCCTCGACGGCTATTGGGAAATGGGACTCAAGCCCTGGGATATGTGCGCCGGTACCCTCATCGTCGAAGAGGCCGGAGGCAAGGTCATCCCCTTCCGTCACGACCGCGGCATCGCCCTCGTAGCCGCCAATGAAGCCCTTGCCAATCAGATTCTCCCCCTCCTGGGCAAAGACAAAGATTAAATAACCTAGGACAACCTAGGATTGCCTAGGATCACCTAGGATCACCTAGGATAGCCTAGGATAGCCTAGAAAAAAAATCAAAAAAATCAACAAAAACAACTCCAATGGATAACGAAAAGAAAATCGTCCTTTCAGGCATTCGCTCCACAGGACACCTCCACCTGGGCAACTACTATGGTGCCCTGCGTAATTTCGTCGAGATGCAGAACGACTACAAGTGTTTCTTCTTCATTGCCGACTACCATTCTCTCACCACACAGCCCGATCCCGCGCTCCTCAATCCTTCGGTGCGCTCGATTCTGGCTGAATATCTGGCTGCCGGCCTCGATCCCGACAAGGCCAATATCTACATCCAGAGTGATGTGCCCGAGACGTGCGAGTTCTATACCCTTCTGAATATGCATGCCTATGTGGGCGAACTCGAGAAGACCGTTTCGTTCAAGGACAAGGTGCGCAAGAACCCCAACAACGTCAATGCAGGTCTCCTCACCTATCCCGTCTTGATGGCCGCCGACATCCTCCAGCACCGCGCTGACTTCGTGCCCGTGGGCAAAGACCAGGTGCAGCATCTCGAGATGGCACGCAACTATGCCGTACGTTTCAACCATTTCTACCACACCGACCTGTTGAAGGAACCCCGTCCGTTTGTTGCCCAGGGCGAACCCATCAAGGTGCCCGGCCTCGACGGCAGCGGCAAGATGGGCAAGAGCGAAGGCAACTGCATCTATATCAACGACGATGACAAAACAGTCATCAAGAAAGTGAAGAAGGCCGTCACAGACATGACTCCCACGGAGCAGAACTCTCCGATGTCGGACCCCATCAAGAACCTCTTCTACTTCCTCCAGCTTGTTTCCACACAGGAAATCTACGACCAGTATCTGGCTGCCTGGAACGACTGTTCCATCCGTTACGGCGACCTCAAGATGCAGATTGCCACCGACATTCTCAAAGTCACCACACCCATCCGCGAACGCTACAACGAGATTTATGCCGACTCCGACTATCTCAACAAAGTTGCTGCCCAGGGCGCAGAGGCTGCACGCGAGAGTTGCCGCAAGACCCTCAAGGCCATGCGCGAAATCATGGGTTTCAAACATTTCTAAGCGATGGTCAGCAAGGAACAACTCAATGCCGCTCTCGCCCGTCAGGGGCTGAAGAGCGTGGGACAGGCCAACATACGTGATATCCAGACCCTCTCGAAGGCGCTGGAGAAAGAGACCGGCGAACCCTTTATCCATCTGGAGATGGGCGTGCCCGGCCTGAAACCCTCCGATATCGCTTTCGAGGCGGAAATGGAAGCCCTGCGCGGCGGCTGTGCTGCCGTCTATCCTCCCAACTCGGGCATCGACCGCCTGCATCAGGCGGCCTCGAAGTTCGTGAAGGCATTTATCGACATCGATGTCAATCCCGCCCACATCTGCGCCACAACAGGCTCGATGCAGGGCACCTTCGCCGTGATGATGACGATGCGCCATGCCAATCCCGACAAGGACACCGTCCTCTTCATCGACCCGGGCTTCAACGTCCAGAAGACGCAGGCCCAGATTATCGGTCTCAAGGGCGAACACTTCGATGTGCACCACTGCCGCGGACAGCAGCTGCTCGACCGCATGGAGTCGGTTCTGCAGAAGGGAAAGACCTGTCTCATCGTCTATTCCAATCCCAACAATCCCGCGTGGATCTGTCTATCGGACGAAGAACTGCGCGGCATCGGCACCCTGGCCACCCGATATGATGCCGTTGTGCTCGAAGACCTCGCCTACTTCGCGATGGACTTCCGCAAGGATTTGTCCAAGCCCTATGAGGCACCCTTCCAGCCCTCCGTCGCCAAATACACCGACAATTACGTGATGGCAATCTCGGGATCGAAGGCGTTCAGCTATGCGGGCCAGCGCATCGGCACCCTCGCCATCAGCGACCGTCTCTACAGCCGCGAATACGAACCCCTCGGGGCGTTCGGTGTAAAGGCCTGGGGCGATTTCCTGGGCGGACGCGTGCTCTACACCATGTCGTCGGGTACAGCCCATGCCCCGCAGCATGCCCTCGCCGCCATGATGGAGGCCGCTGTGGAAGGCCGTTTCGACTTTGTGGCCGAAATCCGCGAATACGGACGCCGCGCCAAGTTCATGAAGGAGGTTCTGCTCCGTAACGGCTTCTATCTGGTCTATGACAATGACCTGGGTGCTCCCCTTGCCGACGGATTCTACTTCACGACGCAGTATCCCGGCATGACCGACATCGAACTCACCGGAGAACTGATGCGCTACGGCATTGCCGTCTTCCCGCTTGAGAGCATGGGTTCCGACGAACAGGGCGTGCGAATCTGCACCTCGTTCATCACCGATGCCCAGTTCCCCCTCTTCGAGCAGCGCATCTCAGCCTTCGCCGCCGACCACCGATAAACACCCAAAGTCGCTCTGCTTCCACATTTTATTTCTCAAGAAAAGCCGCAGCAAAATCTCTTTGCTACGGCTTTTCGTTAGTTTTTTGCTCTTCTGAACGCTCAATCAATCCTTCAGACATCCCATAGCACAGGTGCCATCTGCCACTCGTCTATCAGATGGGGTACGTCACCTTGCAATAGGATAGACGGCTTGGTGTCTGCTGCTGTAAGATACGCTGCCCCCCGGTCTGGATCCTGCATATAGACAATGCTGTTAGATGCAACGGATGCTGTTGCTGTCTTGCCACACCACTTTGGGCCGGTGATAAGTACGGCTCCCGAATGTCTCAGTTTCTTGGAAAGCAAGCCGTCGCTAATACGAGGCATATAATTCTTAATTTTCATAACTGGAATATTTTGTTTTATGGGTGCAAAGATAATAAATTTTATCATTTGGCATCATATTTTTTTACAGTTTGGCCGTATTTTTTTTTTACAGTTTGGCCAAATTTCGGGATTTTGATGTGTACAGTTGTAAAAAAAATGACATTTTTGTTTTGAAATATCCAAATATTCAAGGAAAGAACTGCAGTACTTTAGGTTATATTCCGTGGAATTTGAAGCAAAATCAAAAGTAGCACTTGGGATTTTATATGAAAATCCCAAGTATTACTTTTGGATATTCCATGAAAAATAACAAGTAACAGCCGCGTTCTTCCCATTAAATCCAAAAAAGTCATGCTTTTTTCGGATTATAATCCAAAATTTTCCATGATTTTTTGGATTTGTCAAATAAAATGATTCGGGTTCGCAGATTCATGGCAGGGCGCGGCAGAATGATTCGGGTCCGCAGATTCATGGCAGGGCGCGGCATTTTCCGCCCGGTCTTCCGTGATTCTGCCGACGCTTTGCATTATGCTCCGTTACTTCCGTTACTTCCGTTCCATATAGTATTTCACATGTACCTATACACCTTTTTAAATATATATACCTATTAAATATATATAATAATTAATTTTCTAATTATACCATCACGGGGGAGAATTCGGAAACATGTGCGGTAACGGAAGTAACGGAAGTAACGGAGCCGGTCTGTCCGGGAGTCAATCTTTTCCGCGTCACACGAATAAATTGTAATTTTATACCGTATATTTCCTGTATTTTTTTTCATTTTGCTTAGAAAAACTGACAAAATATCATTTTTTGACAAAAAAAGTAAAGAAATTTAAAAAAATATTTGGCGATTTTAAAAATTTGTTATATCTTTGCAGTCGCATTTCGGTAGTAGAGAACCGATATGAAAGAAACTGACAAACATACAAGATCTTACTGGATTGTTACTTTTCTGCATTCAAGTAGTATCTTTATGTCCCTCTTTCGCCCTTAGTACCAATACTCTTCGGGTGCGTTTATTGTTAGAAAATAAATAATTTTTTTTTTAATTGTTTCATTTTTACATTTCAAGTATGAGAAAACTCCTTTCAGTCATCGTATGCCTCTTTGCAGGTCTTACGATGTTGATGGCTCAGAACCGCACAGTCACGGGTACAGTCATCTCCAATGAGGACGGAGAACCCATCATCGGTGCCAGCATTCGTGTTTCAGGCACAGCCATCGGTACAACAACCGATGGTAATGGCAAGTTCTCCCTCAGTGTTCCACAGGATGCCAAGACGCTCGAAATCTCGTACGTCGGCATGGAGCCTGTCACGGTTCCCGTGCGCTCCAAAATCAGAATTGTTCTGAAGAGCGACGAACAGTACCTCGACGAGGTTATGGTTGTTGCCTACGGTACAGCAACCAAGTCGTCATTCACAGGTTCTGCTGTTAAGATGGATGCCGAGAAGATTGACGTCCGCGTTGTTTCCGATGTCACCAACGCCCTTGCCGGTAACGTTTCCGGTGTTACCGCCGTCAAGTCCAATGGCCAGCCTGGTACCAGCGCTACCATCCGCGTCCGTGGTTTCGGTTCTATCAATGCCAACATGGATCCTCTTTATGTATTGGATGGCATGCCCTACTCAGGTGACATTTCTGCCATTGATCCTCAGGACATTGAGCAGATTTCCGTTCTGAAAGATGCTGCTGCAGCCTCCCTCTACGGCGCACGTGCAGCCAACGGCGTTGTGATGATTACGACGAAGAAAGGCCGCCAGAACATGGATGCCAAAGTTACCTTTGAGGCAAACTGGGGTTCCAACTCCCGACAGGTCAAGAGTTTCAAGACCATCAACAATACGAACGACTATTATAGCCAGCTCTATCGCACGAGCTACAACGACGCTATCTATAACCTCGGTTATGGTCCCGCTAATGCGCACGACTATGCGAACTCCTGGGTACCCACCGCAACCGGATACCGTATTTACACTGTTCCTGCCGGAGAGGACCTGATGACCGTTAACGGCACAGTCAATCCCAACGCTACACTTGGCTATTCCGACGGCACTTACTATTACACCCCCGATGACTGGGAAGACCTTTCGTTCTCGAACGGACTCCGCCAGGAGTACAAGGCCAGCGTCGTTGGCGGTAGTGACAAACTGTCCTACTATTTCGGTGCAGGTTACCTCGCTGATGATGGTATCATCGAAAGCTCCGGGTTCAGCCGTATCTCCACCCGCTTGAATGTTGACTATCAGGTGAAGAAGTGGATGAAATTGAGCGCTAACCTCATGTACACCAACGCTACCAGCAAATATCCTGGGGAACAGACCACTACCAACTCCTCGGGTAATGCATTTGCCATTGCCAGCTATTTCGGTCCTGTCTATCCTTTCTACGTACGTTATGCCGACGGCACCATTGCCAAGAACGGCAACAATTACCTCTACGACTACGGTGACGGCAAGTCTATGCGCGCCACCCGTAACGTGATGTCCATTGCCAACCCCATTGGAGACCTCACATTCCAGACCGAGGAATACCTGATGGATATCTTCAATAGCCGCTGGGGCTTGGATATTACTCCTTTCGATGGCATGACCCTCTCCTACCACCTGGGTATGAACCTCGACAACACCCGCTACCACTTTGCGTCCAGCTCCCTCTACGGTCAGAGCAAAGCATACGGCGGAGAGGCTACTCAGGAGCACATGCGCACATGCGCTTTCACCCAGCAGGTTATGGCCAACTACCATACAACGATTGCTGCCAATCACAATATCGACGCTCTCGCTGTTTATGAAACCTACGACTACAAATATGAAATGTCCGAAGCCAGCGGTCAGAACCTCTATCGCGAGGGTTCCTGGGCTATCAACAATACCATCGACCAGCGTCGTGGCTATGGTTCTGAGACTTCTCATGCTATCCGTTCCTGGATCGGCCGTCTGAATTACGACTATAAGGACACCTATTTCGCAAGCTTCAGTTTGCGTTCCGATGGCAGTTCCCGTTTCCACAAGGACAACCGTTGGGGTACATTCTGGTCGGCTTCTGCTGCTTGGAATATGTCCAACGAAAAATTCTTGAAGGACATCAGTTGGATCAATTTCCTCAAGCTCCGCGCATCGTTCGGTCAGCAGGGTAACGAGAACGTAGGCAACTATTATGCTTACCTCGACCAGTACTCCATGACCGGTTCCGAAGGCGTATTCTCTGACGGTACACTTACCTACAAGGGAAACAAGGATCTCACTTGGGAAAAGAGCAACGCTTTCGACGCAGCTGTTGATTTCGATTTCTGGAAAGGCAAACTCTCCGGTTCTATCGACTTCTACAACCGCACCACCGAAGACATGCTCTATTATAAGCCTGTTGCCGTATCGAACGGCTACAGCTCTGTGCCCATGAACATTGGCTCGATGCGTAACCGTGGTATTGAAATCGAACTGCACTCTCAGATTTTCAAGACGAAGGATTTCCGTTGGGCTGTTGACTTCAACATCACCCACAACAGCAACAAGATTCTGGAACTTGCTCCCGAACTTGAGGGCGAATTGGTTGACGGCTCCCGCATCTATCGCGAAGGCCATTCCATGTATGAGTATTATCTTGTTAAATATGCCGGTGTTGATCCCACCAATGGTATGGCTCTCTATTGGGCGAAGGACGCTAACGGCGACGAATATGCTACCAGCGACTGGTCGACAGCCCGTTCTTCCAACCGTCAGGCCACAGGCAACCTGCAGGCTAAATTCACTGGCGGTGTGGGCACGACAATCGAAGCCTATGGTTTCGACCTTTCAATCCAGGCTTCCTTCCAGTTTGGCGGCAAGCTCTACGACAACGGTTATCAGAGTCTGATGCACAACGGTGGCAGCAGCTATGCCGGTGAGGCATGGAGCGTTGACATCAAGAATGCCTGGACTCCCGAGAACCCCAACACCAACGTGCCCCGTATTGCAGGCAGTGACCTTTATACCAATTCTACATCAGACCGTTGGCTTGTGTCATCGAACTATTTCTCACTCAACAATATCACATTGGGCTACACGCTTCCTAAAACCTGGACCAGCAAGTTGTATCTTGAGTCTGTCCGCATCTTCGGTTCGGCTGATAACATTGCGCTCTTCTCTGCCCGTCAGGGTCTTGACCCTCGCATGGGACAGATTAGTGCAAACAACAAGAGCTATACAGCGTTGCGTACTGTCACGGGTGGTATTAAGGTAACATTCTAAACAAGCAAACATATTTTATATTACGATTATGAAAATCAATAAGATATTATATCTGGCTCTGGCCAGTATGCTGACAGTCGGCTGTGCCGACCTTGATACGGAACCCCAGGGAAGCACCGTCACCGAGACCCAAAAGGGAGACGCAGCAGAAGCCAACCCTGAACGTGTCAGCGCTGGTGTTTCCGGCATCACGACCATGTTCAGCGTTTACAACAACATTTCCTCTACGCATGATGATTTCGGCTATCCCTCCATCATGCTCTATCTTGACAGCCGCGGTATCGACCTCGTAGGCTGCGACGTAGGCTACAACTGGTTCTCCTACGGATTGGACCTTACGGACCGTGCTGTCAATGCCCGTGCAACCCGCGTTATCTGGTCCACGCTCTACAACCAGATTTTCGCAGCCAATCAGGTAACGAACTCCATCGATCCCGAAACGGAAGATCCGACGCTCAAGTTCTATCTGGCACAGGCTTTGGCTATCCGCGCCTTTGACTATTTCAACCTCGCGCAGATTTATCAGTTTACGTATGAAGGCAACGGCGATGCGCCTTGTGTGCCCATCATTACCGAAAAGAACGCTCTTGAGGTGGCTGGCAACGGCGTAGCCCGTAATACGGTGGAAGAGGTGTACCAGCAGATTATGGACGACCTCAATAATGCGATTGAGATGCTCAGTTCGTCCACCAAAACCCGTGACGACAAACGCTATATCAGCCTTGACGTCGCCTATGGTCTCCGTGCACGCGTTAATCTTGTTCTCCAGAATTGGACAGCTGCTGCTGACGATGCCCAGAACGCAATCAACAACAGTGCTGCAACACCTGCCACCATCAAAGAGGTAAGCAAACCTACATTCAAGGACATCACCGAGACAAACTGGATGTGGGGTATTCTGATTGCCGAGACCGACAGGGTAGTTACCTCGGGCATCGTCAACTGGATTTCACACATGGGTTCACTCAACTACGGATACGCCAGTGTAGGTGCATGGCGTCGCATCAACCCCACTCTCTATCAGCAAATCAACAGCACAGACGTTCGTAAGGGCTGGTTCCTTGACAACACCGGTGCAAGTGCCAACCTCAACGACGAACAGCAGACCTATATGAGCAAGACAGCAGGTGCACCTGCCTATACGCAAGTTAAGTTTGCTTCCTACAAGGACGAAATCTACACGAGCACCAATGCCAATGACGTTCCCTTGATGCGTATTGAGGAAATGTATCTCATCCTGGCTGAGGCACAGGCAATGTCGGGCAATCCTGCATTGGGCAAGGCAACTCTCGAAACATTCGTACAGACCTACCGTGATCCATCCTACAGCGTTGCACAATCTTCTGCCGAGGCTGTACAGAATGCCGTTTGGATTCAGCGCCGCATCGAATTGTGGGGTGAAGGTCTGTCCTATTTTGACCTGATGCGCCTTCGCAAGGGCATCGACCGTGCTTCAACCGCATGGAAGGGTGTTGATAAAAACATGTCCATGTACAACTACTTAATTGAGGACAAACCCGAAGATGAGGCTCGCGCCATCCAGACTGTCAAGGCCGGTAACGGTAGCACAACGGGAGATGTCATCAACTACCTCATTTTCCAGATTCCTCAGGCAGAGACAGAGTCTAACCCCCTCCTTACGGAAAAGGACAACAACCTCGGCACGCCCGCATTGACTCCTGTTCCCTAATTACTAACATTAACGTGACAAATAATATATGAAACTGTATAAGTCATTATTAGCAACTGTCCTCTTGGGTGGCTTCATTGCTTCCTGTAGCGAGGATGGGGTATGGGATCAGGCATCATTGTCCGATCTCGGAGCGACCGAAGGCACCACATTTGCCTTCAACAACACGACAATCAACTACACCTACTATCCGGCAGATGTAATGAAAGACATGGTTGTCAACATCACCGTTACCCGTGGCACCACGGAGGGTGATGTAACCCTTCCCATATCGGCATCGTTCTCTGATGGCAGCCTCATTTCCGGCCCCGAGTCTGTAACCTTTGCGAACGGCTCCAACACCGCCAGCTACCCCATCACCATTCTGGAAGAGTTCGAGCCTGGCATCTCCGCCTCCGCAAAACTCGCTATAGACACGACGGCACTGGGTATCCCCGTTGTCACCCAGCCCGAGGCTCTGAAGCCTGGCTACACGGCAGAAGACTCCATTCAGCACGTAAAGGACTCAATCAATTACGTCATTTACAAGACACGTCTGTCTGAATTCAAGCTCGCCACCACCGTCACCATCCAGAAGGACTACAACTGGGAGTCTCTCGGTATAGGAACCTGGAACGACACTTATTTCTGGGGAACGAGTGCAGAAGTGGAGATTCTCCGCGCTGTTGAGAATACCTCGATTTACCGCGTCATGCTTGACATGGAATCCATCGTTACCAAAGGCGGCGACGATGTTGACGGCAACCAGTCCACCTCGGTGAATATCACCATCTTGGAAAAAGGTCAGGATTTCCGCGGCATCACTATCGAAGAGGAAGACCTGGTTTACTGGACACCCATCAATACTGGATATTCCGATGATGGATTGGATGTTATTGCCTACCATCCCATGGATTTCTCGGCCAACTGGGCAAGATACAACACATACAGTTACGTTGCTCGTTACCAGGAGAATGGTCTTCCCGCCTATATCTACATCAGCGGTCTGTTGTTGCTGCAGGGCACAAGCAGCGGCTGGGCACCTGTCCAGAGCGGCACACCCATTGCCCGCATCGTCTTCCCCGGTGTGAAGGTTTACAATTATAGCGCCTCGATTGAGTACGCAGGTCTCTTCACCAATCCAGACGGTCAGGTATATGTATTGGCCGACTACGCCTTGAGCGGAGCCGATGCACAGACGGCAGAGTCTGTCAAAGTGGCTGTCATTAGCCAGAACGACGATGCCGAGGCTGTGGCTGACGCTATCCTCGCCGGCGATTATCCCGCCAGCGACCTCGAGGATGTCATCAAGGGCGAACAGATTCAGATTGCCATGCCCGAGGATCTCACCGGCAAGCTCCAGATTATTCTTGTTGTCATTGACAAGAACGAAGACGGCACTGCCAGTGAAGTAAAGAATGTAGTGGCTGCCAATTTTGAGTACTACGGCGGTGCCAACCCCTGGACTTCGCTGGGCGAAGGTTACTTTGTGGACGACGTGATTCTGCCCCTCTTCGGCTACGACCCCGATCCCTATCCTGTGACTATCGAGGAGAACAGCGAGACACCCGGTCTCTACCGTCTGGTAAAGATGTACTCTGCTGTGGCTGCCGATTTCGGTGTTGAAAGCGGAACAGGTGATGTGCTTGTTTACGCCGAGAATCCCAATGCAGTGTATATTCCCTTGCAACCCCTCGAACTGACACTCGGTTCCAACGGACCCTTCTTTATCTCGACGGATGCAGGCGAACTGGTTGAGGAATACGGTTTCGACCGCGTCTATGGCGCTTTGCCCGACATCTTCGGCAAGTTGGAGAACGGTGTGATGACCTTCCCCATACTCGAAGAGGAGAACAGCGCCGGCAATATGGTTCAGTACCAGTTGTGGGTCATCCTCAACGGCAGCCACTACTTCGCCGGCCTTAACGGAGCTTTCTCGATTGTATTGCCCGGTGCAGAAGAATCTGTCAAGGCACGCTACTCGCAGCGCTCCCTCGCCGCAAGCCTGACACGCCGCCTCAACAGCGGATCCTTCAATGGTGAAAAGGCACAGAAGACTATGGCCCGCAAGGCCCTGATCCACATGCGCAAAAATCTGAACAAGTAATCGTCCACTGATATTTTACAGAGGTGCACCCTCTTTCACAGGGTGCACCTCTTTTTCACGATTAAATGGTAACTATTTGATTCCAACAACAGATTTATGACAAAAAAGATACTTCTCCTTGCCGGTTTTCTGCTCATGGCAACCGTCGCGCAGGCCGTTCCAGCCAAACCGGGCGTCAAAAGAAGCGTTACGCTAGCCGACGGTCGCGTTGTGGAACTTACTCTCCACGGCGATGAGCACTTCTCCTATTATACAGACAGCGAGGGTACCCCCTGCCTGTTAAGGAAAGGAAAGCTCGAAAAGAAGAGCGCTGAAGCTATTGCCGAACTTTGGTCGGAACGCAGGGAAAAACATCTTCAAACGAGCTCGGAAGAAACCCGTGCCGCTAAGGGCAAACTCGGCATCGGCACTGCAGGAAGAACCACAGGCAACCATCGTGGCCTTGTGATTCTCATACAATTCACCGACGTATCTTTCGTTACAGAATCCCCGAAAGAGACCTACAACCGCTTTTTCAACGAAACAGGCTACAACTATAATGGAATGGCCGGCTCGGTTAAGGACTACTTTCTGGCACAAAGCTACAACCAGCTCAATATAGATTTCGATGTTGTAGGGCCCTATACTGCCGCCAACGAAATGGCCTATTATGGAGCCCCTAATGGTGACGACCACGACACTCGTCCTGAATATCTCATGGCCGAGGCCGTTGATGCAGCTTCTGCAGATGTGGATTTCCGCAACTACGATTGGAACGAAGACGGCACAGTCGATCAGGTTTTTGTTGTCTTTGCCGGCTATAATCAGGCACAGGGTGCCGACGAGAATACCATCTGGCCCCACGAATGGTCTTTGGCTGCATCAGGACTTACCAGAACATACAATGGCGTTACCATCAACACCTACGGCTGTTCTTCGGAGCTGTCCGGCAACGGACGCTACAACACCGGAGTGTTGGATGGTATCGGAACCGCCTGCCACGAATTCTCCCACTGCCTCGGCCTGCCCGACATGTACGATACACGGGGCAACAACTACGCCATGGCCTATTGGGATGTGATGTGTGCCGGAAGCTATAATGACAATTCCTGCACCCCGGCCGGATATACCTCTTACGAACGATGGTTCTCCGGATGGATGGAGCCTGTCGAAATCAACGAAATGACACGCGTCAGCGATATGAAACCGCTGGTTGAAGAGCCTCAGGCCTACATTCTCTATAACGACAGGAACCGCAACGAATACTACCTGCTTGAGAACCGTCAGCCCGTGGGTTTCGACCGCGGACTCGATGGCCACGGAATGCTGATTTTGCATGTGGATTATAACGAAGGAGCATGGGAATCCAATACAGTCAACACATCGGCCAGCCGCCAGCGCATGACCATAATAGCTGCCGACAACACTTATATACAGACTGTCTCCAGCATGGCCGGCGACACATGGCCCGGCACATCGGGCAATACGGCGCTGACGAACTACACCACACCCGCCGCCACGCTCTACAACAACAATACCGATGGAACAAAACTGATGAGCAAGCCCATTGACAATATCACCGAGGACGAGGAGGCTATGACCGTGTCGTTTGTTGCATGCCGTCCCGAACTCGGGATCCCAGCTATTGGGGAAAGCACTGCTACAGCCGGCGAAAACGCATTCACCGTAACCTGGCCCGCTGTCAGCGGAGCCATCGGATATGAGCTGGAACTTACTGCCATCGGTTCTGCTTCGACCGATCCTTCCGAAGCTTTGCAGTGGGAACAAAACTTCAGCGGATGCTATTCCAAGACCACAGGCTACAGCGACATCAGTTCCAACCTCAGCAAATACGGTCTTTCCGGATGGAAGGGCAGCAAACTGTTCACATCTCCCTATAATCTCAAGATCGGCACATCGAGTACTGCGGGATATATCTGTACGCCCTCGTGGAGGAGCGTTCCTTCTTCCCTCGAACTGACGTTCGTGATGGGAGCTGCACCATTCGCCGCAAGCGGCACCGTTCGGGGAACCCTTCAGTTGGAAAGCGCTATCTCTGGCGGATCATCCAGCGACATCGTTACTTCCGAAGTTCCGTTTGAGGTTACAGGCGACGGAAAGCAGGTGTTCACATTCACCGTGCCCAAACAGAACGACCTTTATCGGCTCACGATTTCGCCTTCGTCCCAAATGTACCTCAACTACCTGAGTCTCTACGACGGAACGTGGACAGCAGAACAACTGGGCATCAACAGCAGTCTCGCACCTCGGCGCAGCGCTGCCGCCCCCGTATACTTCCAGACCTCCACGAACAGTTTTGAATTCACTGGTTTGGACACTTCCAACCGATACATCTACCGCATACGGTCGTTGGGCGAGGAAGGAACCTACTCCCAGTGGAGCGATGAAAAGATGTTCGAGTTCGATCCTTCATCCATCGGTCTGATTGAAATCGGCTCGGACACATCCGTCCGCTATTATGATTTGCAGGGTCGCGAAGTTTCCGCCGGAACTCAGGGTCTGCTGATTGTCAAAGAAGGCGACAAGGAGGTTCGGAAAGTTTTCGTTCCTTCCAACCGCTGACCCAAAACCATTGTCAATCGCACACAAGATTGACATATTTCTCTACAGAAATGCCTGCAGCTGCTGCGAAGGGATTCGCGGCGGCTGTTTTTGTATATTTTCTGCTAAAAATTTGGTTATCTCGAAAAAAAGCCGTATCTTTGCACTCTGAATTCGTCTCAAACGCAATGAAAAAGATACTGGTTTCCATACTCATAGTTCTCTCTGTCCTTCCTGTGAATGCAGAGATACGCAATGCGGCACAGGCCGAAGCCATCGCTCTCGATTTCCTGAACCGCAACAGTTCATCAGCCAAGGGCACCCGTCGCCAGCTCAAACAACTCTCGGCCGATACCGACTCGCTCCATATCTTTGCCGATGCCGAAGGCCGCAGCGTCTTTGTGTCTGGCTCCACCCTGCTCAACCCCGTGCTGGGCTACACCGACCGGCCAGTCGGTCTAGACAGCCGGATGCCCGACGCCCTTGTCGCCTGGATGCAGTATGCCAAGGATGCCGTGCGCAGCGTAGAACTCAATCCCTCGCGCTCTCCCCTCGCCCAGTCCGCAACGGCTGCCACCGTGATAGAGCCCCTTCTCGGTGCTATCGAATGGGATCAGGGCTCCCCATGGAATGCCCAGTGCCCCCTTCTCAAAGGATCACGCACCTATGTCGGCTGTGTTGCCACTGCGCTCTCCCAAATTATGTACTATTACAGCTATGCTGTGGGGCGCGGCAAAATTGACTACACCGACGAGAGCAAACATCACATCGTAGTGGATTTCTCAGCCCAGACCTACAACTTCTCGGTCATGGGTCCCACAGCCGCCACGACCATAGACAAAAACGAACTGGCCAAATTCTGCTACCATGTCGGGGCAGCCAGCCAAATGAGCTATGACGGCAGCGAAGGCTCGGGGGCCTACTGTTGGAATGCCGCCAACGGAGCTTCCCTCTATTTCTCCTACTCGGAACTGGCCGCCTACATGGATCGCAGCGTCTTCACCTATGATGAATGGAACCGCCTTCTCGTCAACGAGCTGCGGAACAGACGCCCGATTCTCTACGGTGGCTATTCGACCGATGCGGGCCACGCCTTTGTGCTCGACGGACTCGATGAAAACGGGGCCTACCACGTCAACTGGGGCTGGAATGGTGGCTACAACGGCTATTATGACGTGAACCTCCTGGCCCCGGGCGGCTACGGTATCGGCGCCACCAGTTCTGCGATGGACGGGTTCCGCGAAGATCAGAATGCGGTCTTCAATCTCGCCCCGTCCCTCACCGTCGGCAATGATGGCGTAAAGTATTACTGCAGCATCATGTCCGACGCAATTGACATCGAGGAAACCACAGTGACATTGGGGCAGCAGGTTGAAATCATGGAATACGGCATTGCAGACCTCCGCTACGACCTCGACGGCGACGGCACCTACGGCATCCTCGTGCAGCAGGACGGCCGCGATGTGGTCGAACAGCCTGTCGGGACCACCTCCTTCTTCCATTATGGCTATGGCTGGTATGAATGGAGATCCTCGTGCGTAAGAATCCCGTTCAAGGTACCCTCCGACCTCGCGGACGGCACCTATCAGGTCTATGTTTATTTCCGTCCGGGCAGTCATCCCGAATGGCGCGATATCATCCGTTCGTCAGCTTACTGCCCCAGCTATGTCACTATGACCGTTGCCAACGGCAAGGCCTCTTTCACCGATGCATGGCCCTGGGATTACGACCTCTCTGCGCTCTCCTGGAGTTCCAATCCGGGCGGCACATCCTATGCTCGCGGAGTAAGCAGCCATTATTCCGTCACCGTGGCTGTCGGTGAAGAAAGCCTCTACGGCCACTTTACACTCATCTGGGAAGAAGACGGAAAGACCCAGAGCCGGAAATTCGAAGATGCCACCTATCTGGCAGGTCAGGAATACCAGCTCTCCACAACCTATACGCCCAAATACAAAGGCGACGCGCGGTGTACCCTCTACTTCTCGCCCGCCAATGTAGGTGAGATTCCCGGATTCTACGGCGATACCATCTTCACCATCGGAACATCCGAAACCTATCAGGTGGCCGGACTCTCCGGCGCTGACGGTTCTGCGCTGAGAATCACCGCTGCGCCCTCTCTTGCAGCAGGCACTCCCGCACCCGGCGGAAATGTGGTCTTTGCCATACCCGTTCAGAACAATGGTGACGACGACTATAACGGATACTTTGCCATGATGTTCTATGCCGACGATGACAATACCAAATCAACCGTTATGACACTCACTGGCGCTTGTGTTGTTCCGGGCAACACCCAAACGACCGTTTACATTGAAGGTCCAGTTACCGAAGCCTTCGTTTTGGGCAACTCCTATATAGGTTCCGCCTACTATCTCGGAACCGACGGCTACGAGAAAATCTTCCCTTCTGCCCTCAAGATTCGTAACGAGGTCAGCGTCATCGCCCAGAATATTACGGCCATCGAAACCCTCTCCCCCGATGGCGCTTCTTCCGGCCCCTGCTACAACCTCCGGGGACAGCGTGTCTCGCCCGAATCCCGCGGCATCTTTATCCACAATGGCAAACTCATTATTAAACAATAAATACCCTATGACACCCAAACTTGACCAGCTGGACCGAAAAATCCTCCAGCTCATCGCCAACGACGCCCGTATCCCCTTCCTCGAAGTCGCACGCCTGTGCAACGTGAGCGGTGCCGCTATCCACCAGCGCATCGCCAAACTGACGGCGATGGGTGTCATCGAAGGCTCCCAATTTGTGATTCACCCCGAAAAAATCGGATATGAGACCTGCGCCTACATCGGCCTGCGGCTCAAGAACCCCGAGGATTTCGAACGCGTGCTGGAGAGCCTGAAACAGATTCCCGAAATCACGGAGTGTCATTTCACGACGGGCAATTACGATATGTTTATCAAGATTTATGCCCTCAACAACTATCACCTGCTCAATATCATCCACAACAGGCTGCAGCCGCTGGGGCTGGCCGGCAGTGAGACCATCATCTCATTCGGTGCCGCCATCGACCGCCAGATTCCCGTCGATAACATTCCTCTTGATGATAATATCCCCGAAACAAAAAGTGAAGAGCTCTGAAAGCTCTTCACTTTTTGTTACAGAAACCATGAAAATCCAGGATTACCTAGGATTGCCTAGGTTCTCCTAGGGTTGCCTAGGATTTCCTAGAATTGCCTGGCTCCTACCGGATAAACAGCAGTTCGCGGTACTTGGGCAGGGGCCAGCAGGCATCATCGACCACAAGTTCGAGTTTGTCTATCTCGTAGCGGATGGCCTCCATCTTGGGAGCTACGGTGTCGTGATAGACGATAGCCTTCTCATGCTCATCGTCAATCCTGTTGGCCACCTTACGGGCCTCGACAAGTTCCTCGACCTGTTTCTCGATGGACGACGTGCGCTCCGAGATCTCTTCGATAATCTTGAGGTTGCGTTCCGAAAGATGGGCTGCTTTCTCGGCGGGGAAAGTTCCCTGCATGTTGTTGACGTTCTGGAGCAACTGGCTCTGATACCGTGTAGCCACCGGGATGATGTGGTTCATCGAAAGGTCGCCCAGCACGCGTGCCTCAATCTGAATCTTCTTGGTGTAGGTCTCCCACTTCACCTCGTTGCGGGCCTCGAGTTCCTTGCGCGTCATCACCTTGAGGCTCTCAAACATACGGACAGAATCCTCGTCGAGATAACGCTCGAAGATGCGGGGACAGGACTTCTCGACATCGAGACCGCGCTTTTCAGCCTCAACGACCCACTCGTCGGAATAGCCGTTGCCGTCGAAACGGATGGGCTTGCAGGTCCTGATATCCTCGCGGATGATATCGAGGATGGCATGGAACTTGGCGGTATGTCCCGTCCCGGCCGCAAACCTGGGATCGTCCTTGATTTCTTCAATGCGGGCATCGACACGCTGTTTGAAGCTTACGAGGGCCTCTGCCACAGCCGAGTTGAGGGCAATCATCGCCGAGGCGCAGTTGGCTGTGGAACCTGGGGCACGGAATTCGAAACGGTTGCCGGTGAAGGCAAAGGGCGACGTGCGGTTGCGGTCGGTATTGTCGATGAAGAGCTCGGGAATCTCGGGGATATCCATCTTCAGACCCTGCTTG
>CAJOOX010000053.1 GCA_905236195.1 uncultured Bacteroidales bacterium | reverse complement strand
GCGTCGAGGATGGATACTGGGGGAAGCACACCGAAGGCATCGGCCGAAAGGAAGATAACCTGCTTGGCCTCGGGACCTGCGCTCTTGCCGTTTACCTTCTTCACGATGTTGGTGATGTGGTCGATGGGATAGGAAACGCGGGTGTTCTCCGTCACGGTCTTGTCGGCAAAGTCAATCTTACCGGCAGCATCAACAGTAACGTTCTCAAGGAGGGCGTTACGCTTGATAGCGTTGTAGATATCGGGCTCAGACTCCTTATCGAGGTTGATTACCTTGGCGTAGCAGCCGCCCTCGAGGTTGAACACACCCTCATCGTCCCAGCCGTGCTCGTCATCGCCGATCAGCAGACGCTTGGGATCGGTCGAAAGGGTAGTCTTGCCGGTACCGGAGAGACCGAAGAAGATAGCCGTATTCTTGCCTTCCATATCGGTGTTGGCCGAGCAGTGCATCGAAGCGATGCCCTGGAGGGGAAGGTAGTAGTTCTGCATTGAGAACATACCCTTCTTCATCTCGCCGCCGTACCACGTGTTGATGATTACCTGTTCGCGGCTGGTGGTATTGAAGGCAACGCAGGTCTCTGAGTTCAGACCCAGTTCCTTGAAGTTCTCAACTTTGGCCTTCGAAGCATTGTAGATAACAAAGTTGGGCTCGAAATTCTTCAGTTCCTCTGCGGTGGGCTGGATGAACATGTTCGTGACGAAATGTGCCTGCCAGGCCACCTCAACGATGAAACGGACGGCAAGACGGGTACCCTCGTTGGCGCCGCAGAATGCATCGACAACATAAAGGTTCTTGTTGCAGAGTTCCTTGATGGCGATTTCCTTCACCGTCTTCCAAACCTGCTCCGACATGGGGTGGTTGTCGTTCTTGTAGGATTCGCTCGTCCACCATACTTTGTCGTGGCTCTGTGAATCGTCTACGATATATTTGTCCTTGGGTGAACGGCCCGTGTAGATACCGGTCATTACGTTCACTGCACCGAGCTCTGTCTCCTGACCTTTGTCAAAACCTGTGAGCTCTTTCTTCATTTCCTCCTTGTAGAGGGTCTCGAATGAAGGATTGTAGGCGATAACGGTAGAACCCGTGATGCCGTACTTTGTCAAATCAATTGCCATAATGTAGTTGTTGTATTAATAGTTATACTTTAAATTAAACACACACTCTTTTGACCCGGCCGTTCTGCTTTCTTGCGAGAGGCATGCGCCAAATCGGGTACAAATATACAAAAAAATCTCCGAACTGCAAAGCCGTTTATGTACTTTTTAAATGGTTTTTAATATTTCGGTTGCTAATTGTTTCCGATTTGCAATCTTGACTTCTCAAATTACTCTTTACGGAAGCTATGCATACGGATTCCCCGTGTTTTCTTCTCGCATTCTTTTTCGGTTTACAAAATTCTGATTATCTTTGCTGCAAGTTAAAGCCTGCTTTGGTATGTATCCTTTTCCGCATCTTCGACTCCGGTTATTGTGTTTCGTCTTGCTATGTGTGTTTTCAGCCGGTGCTCAGGACACGCTCTCGCTCCGTGTGATGTTCTATAACTGCGAGAATCTGATGGATACCGTTAACGATCCCCTCACGGCCGACGACGACTTCACGCCCCGGGGTTCGCACCATTGGACCTCGTTTCGGCTGTGGGAAAAACTCAACCGGCTCACACGCGTCATCCTGGCTGCCGGTGAGGGGCGTCCACCCGCGCTGATTGGGTTGGCAGAGATTGAGAACGACAGCGTGCTTTCCCAGTGGCTCCGCAACCGCGCAATGTGGAAAATGGGCTACCGGTATCTCATCACCTCTGGCATCGACACCCGCGGCATCGATGTGGGTCTCTTCTATCAGCCACATCGATTCCGCTTGCTGGGATGGGAGGCGCTTCGCATCCCGATGCCCGAAGGAACTCGTCCTACGCGCGACTTGCTGCATGCATGGGGACGCATACCCTCCGGCGACACCCTCGATGTTGTCGTGTGCCACCTTCCCAGCAGGCTGGGCGGTGCCCGTGCCAGCCGTCCTGCACGACGGGCCGCCCACCTGCGATTGCGGGCCCTGATGGACTCCTTATTATATATAAGGCGGCAACCGGCCCTGATTGTGATGGGCGATATGAACGACTATCCCGTCACGAAAACCTTTCTGCGTGACCTCAGGTTGGGCGATCCTGAACGCGATGCAATTAATACCGATTCCGTCTACGACCTCATGATTCCGCTCCACCGGCGTCTGCAGCGTGGAAAACTCCCGACAGGCTCCCACAAGTATGCCGGCGACTGGGGCTTCCTGGACCATTTTCTGGTCAATGGTCAGCTGCTCGACACAGCTTCCGTTCCCTATCTGCGCCATCCACGCCCCTTCTCTCTGCCCTTCATGTTAACAGAAGACCGCACCCATTTCGGGATGCGGCCACAGCGTTCGTATTACGGCTTCAGATGGGAAGGCGGATATAGTGACCACCTGCCCGTGCTGGTAGACTTGGTTTGCAGCATGTCCTTTCAAGCGAGCGAACCATAGGGCATCCTTCCGTGCCAACGGCGGTTGCACTCAGCACAGATTCCCCTCACAACGTAGTTGAATTCCCGAGCTTCGAAACCTTCCGGCAGGTTGACCGCAGGGATGTGCTGCTGACGCAGACAGAACGTCCGGTGACAGATGATGCAGGTGGCGTGCACATGGTGACAAGGCCCGTGGTCGTGCGATTCGCAATAATCTTCGTCATGCCGACACATGCACCTACAGTATTTATGTTCGCCCGTACCATCGTCGAACAGATGCAGCAACTGGTGCTCCTGAAAAAGAGCCAGCGCCCGGAACAGGGTCGAACGGTCCACCGTCGGGATGCGCCCCTCCAGTTCGGTGGCAGAGAAGGCATCCGTCAGTTTCTGTATCTCTCGCCAGATCAGCAGTCTCACTGCCGTGGGACGGATCTTGTGATGCGCCAGTATCTCTTCAGCTTCCATCATTCGTCAAGCACCAGATAGTCATAATGTACGAGCGGCTTCTGTCCGCGTTTGCCCAGCAGAGTTCGGGCTTTGTCAGAATCGCAATCCACGCGGCCCACGCCCAGTTGGTTGCCGGCCTCGTCGACAATGCGCACAATGTCGTGTTTCTCGAACGACCCACGGATCTCGGCCACACCGACTGGCAGAACGGATACTGCCTTCTCGCCCCTCACCACATCAGCCGCTGCGGCATTGAGCACCAGTGCGCCCTTCGAGAAGTCCTCGCTATGGGCTATCCAGCGCTTCATTGACGACACTTCGTGGGGGGCGGCAGCAAAGAGGGTACAGCGACAGGTGGGAGTCTCCTTTGCAGTATCGGTCTTACGGATGGCCTCCACCAGTTCGGGCAGGATATTGTCGCGTTTCCCGTTGGCTATCACCACATTTACGCCCTCCGATGCCACCTTACGCGCGATTCGGTATTTGGTCACCATGCCGCCGCGTCCGAACGATGACTTCGAGGTGTGGATATACTGCGAGAGGTCTTCCTCTCCCCTCACCACCGATATCAGCCGTGCATCGGGGTCGGTGGGATTGCCGGTATAGATGCCGTCGATATTGCTCAAGATAATCAGTATCTCGGCGCCCATCATTGTGGCTATCAGACCGGACAGTTCGTCGTTATCGGTGAACATCAGTTCCTGAAGCGAGATGGTGTCGTTTTCGTTCACAATAGGAATCACACCCTCGCCCAACATCACCTCCATACAGTTTTTCTGGTTCAGGTACTGCTGACGCGTGCCCAAACTTTCCTTGGTGGTCAGTACCTGACCGCACGGAATTCCGTGGTCGCGGAAGAAATTATAGTATTTGTTCACCAGTTTGGCCTGCCCCACGGCCGAGAAGAGCTGACGTTGGGAGACGGCATCCAGTTTTCCGGCCTCCACTCTGCCTTTCATCTCGCTGCGACCAGAGGCTACGGCACCTGATGACACCAGGATAATCTGCACATCCTGCTTGCGCAGTTCAGCCATTTGGTCTACCAGGGCCGACATTCTCGTCACATCCAAGGTTCCGTCTTTGCGGGCCAGCACGTTGCTGCCCACCTTCACCACGATTCTCATTATTTTTTATTTGTTTATTTTATATTTTAGATTGGATTTACAATGGAAGCTGTCTTCAATGCCGGTATCTTTAATCTAAAATACATAAATCTTAAAATCTAAAATCAAATATTGAATTTCTCGTAAAACTCTCTTTCGCCAATGATCTCCACACCCAATTCTCTTGCTTTCTGCAGTTTGTTACCGCCGGGAGCATCGCCTGTGATGACATAATCCACCTTGCCCGATACCGAGCCCACGTATTTGGCACCATGGGCCGCTAAGAAGTTCTTGATTTCGTCGCGCTTGAAGCGGTAGCTCGTGCCAGTGAAGATGACCGTCTTGCCGTCCAAGGCATTGCCCAGTATCTCAGTAGCCACGTAAGTTGTCCGGAAGCCGTAGTCGGGGTTCCACAGGCAACTGTAGTCGCCGATGTGGCCTTCGTCGGGCGACAGGAACTCCAAGATGTTGCGGGCCATGATTTCGCCGATACCGTCCACTGCCACCAAGTCTTCGAAGGTGGCATGGAGGAAGTTGTCGAGTGTTCCGAAATGGGCAGCAAGAACCTTGCCGGTGATTTTGCCCACACCGTCGATACCCAATCCGCCAATCATCTTGTCCAGCGTCAGGGTCTGTACGCTTCCCTGCACTCCCTCTATCATCTGTCCGATGCTCTTCGGACCATAGCCTTCGCCAAGAGCAGCTTCCAGCCTTTGGGCCAGCGGCACGGGTTCAGCCTCATAGAACAGCGAGTCCGTGGGCCACGGATTGTCGATGCGGTCTGCATCCGGGTCGCAGAACAGTTCATAGAAGTCGTTCACACTCTCCACATGCATCTTCTCCACCAGATCAGCCATCACGCTCGGTCCGATTTTGGCAATGTTGGCGCAGTCTTTACCGCACCAGTATTCGAGCCGCTGGATAATCTGTGCCCGACAATGGTGGTTCGGACAAATCCAGTACTCTCCTTTTTTAGTTAAGGGAGTATTGCATTCTGGACATGCTGTAGGGAAATGGATGGGCCGTAACTGGGCCTCTTCATTCCGGTTCCGCTCCGCGTCGACGGCCGACACCTGGGGGATGACTTCGCCCGCTTTCTGGACGAACACATACGACCCGATTTGCAGGCCCATGTTGCGGATGAAACTTTCGTTGTTGAGCGTGGCGCGGGCCACCACCGACCCGGAGATGGTCGTAGGGTCAAGTTCTGCCACGGGCGTCACGTGTCCCGTCATACCCACCTGGAACGTTACGTTGTGCATCAGCGTCGACTGGGCTTCTTGTGGAAATTTGCGGGCCTTGCACCAATTTGGGAATGTGGTATTCAGTCCCAGAAATTCCTGATGCCGACGTTCGTTCACCTTGATGACCACACCATCGCAGTCGTAGGGTAACGTGTGGGAGGTGCGTATCCTGTTGAAGTCATCGATCTCGCGGGTCAGTTCCGTCAGGTCAGAGAACCCACGGTCCATCCTGTAGTAGGAGAAGCCCAGCCGTTTCAGCAGAAGCAGAGTCTCCACCTGCGATGACATGATGTCGTGCTGGAAGTCCTGGTCGGTCGAATAGGCCGCATAGGACATCACCACCAGTCCGCGCTGGGATGTGATTTTCGGATCGAGCTGTTTGAGCGATCCCGAGGCAGCATTGCGTTTGTTGGCAAAGGGTTTCTCTCCGGCTTTCGCCTTCTCGGCATTCAGGCGTTCGAAGGCGCCCTGCGGCATCAGCACCTCGCCCCTCACCTCGAAATAGGACGGCAGTTCGGGACAGGCCGTACGGTCCAGCACAAGCGGCACGTTGCGGATGGTACGTACATTCTGATAAACGCTCTCGCCCTCCACCTGGTTACCACGGGTCACGGCATCGGTCAGCACCCCGTCCGTATAGACCAGCGAGATGGACAGACCGTCGTATTTGGGTTCGAAGGTGAAGGTCACCTCCTCCCCCGGAAACCGGGCTCTCAGCTTACGTGCCGTTTCGTCCAGCCATGCCTGCATCTCCTCGTCTGTATAGACGTTCTCAATGCTCTGCATGGGGATGATGTGGCGATGTTTCTCGAAGGCGCCCTGAATGTCGCTGCCTACCCGCTGTGTGGGCGAGTCGGGCAGCACACGGCCGCTTGCGGCCTCCAGTTTCTGGAGCTGTTTGAACTCCATATCAAACTCGAAGTCCGACATCGGAGCATCGTTCTCCACATAGTATTTATAGCTTGCCCACGACAGCGCGTCGGTTAGCGACTGCTGGTTGTTCACATCGCGGCTTTTGAAATCCTTGATTGTATAATTCTCTTTTATCACCGTATATTTTGCAGTTTTTAGGGCGAAAGTTTGGCAATGTCGAAAAAAAAGCCTATCTTTGCAGCCGCAAATTTAGGAATTTTCTCTGAACTTTCCAAATTTCCGCATATTAAAACAAACTTCACGGATGCTTTTTTATTGTTTTTTACAGAAAAAGGTATCCATTTTGAGGATAAAATGAAGAAACTTTTTATTGAAACATACGGCTGCCAAATGAATGTGGCCGACAGCGAAGTCATTGCCAGCATCATGCAGATGGCCGGCTACGAACTCTGTGAGACTGAGGACGAATCCGATGCCGTCTTTGTCAACACCTGTTCCGTGCGCGAAAACGCCGAACAGAAAATCTACTCGCGGCTCCAGTACTTCCAGTCGCTCCGCAACAAGGGACGTCGGCTCATCGTGGGCATCATGGGATGCATGGCCGAACGCGTGCGCCATGATCTCCTCTCCAAGGGAGCCGACCTCGTAGTGGGACCCGACGCCTACATGGATCTCCCCAATCTCATCTCAGCTGTTGAAGCCGGCGAGAAAGCCGTCAATGTGGAACTCTCTACCACCGAAACCTATAAGGAAATCATCCCCACCCGCATCGGTCACAGCCGAATCTCAGGCTATATCTCCATTATGCGCGGCTGTAACAATTTCTGCACCTACTGCATCGTACCCTACACGCGCGGCCGTGAACGCAGCCGTGCGCCCCAAAGCATCCTTAACGAACTTCAGGACCTGGTTGCCCGCGGATTCCACGAGGTCACCCTGCTGGGCCAGAATGTCAACTCCTATCTCTGGAAGGAGGACGGCCGAGACCCTATCGACTTTGCCGACCTGCTGGCCCTCGTGGCCGATGCCGCACCTTCGCTGCGCGTTCGTTTCTCGACCTCCAATCCAGAGGACATGAGCGACAAGGTGCTCGAGACGATGGCCGCCCATGCCAACATCTGTCACCACCTCCACTTGCCGGTTCAGTCCGGTTCGTCGCGCATTCTCAAGAAGATGAACCGCAAGTACGATCGCGAGTGGTACATGGGACGTATCGCCGCCATGCGGCGTATCATCCCCGACTGCGGCATCTCGACCGATGTTTTCTGCGGCTTCTGCAGCGAGACCGAGGAGGACCATCAGCAGACGCTCTCCCTCATGCAGGAGGTTGGTTACGACTCTGCATTCATGTTCCGCTACAGCGAACGGCCCGGCACCTTCGCCGCGCGTCACTATGCTGACGATGTACCTGAGGAAACCAAGATACGGCGCCTCCAGGAGATCATCGAACTCCAGACCCGGCTCTCCCTCG
>CAJOOX010000052.1 GCA_905236195.1 uncultured Bacteroidales bacterium | reverse complement strand
GGCGCCGAAGGCGACTGGAAAACCGCTTGCCTCTATCGCTCTCTCTGGGTCATGAACCAGGGCCTCCCCAAGGGATGTTCTTTCCTCGAGGATTACACCCTCAACTTCGCCGACGGTCAGACCTCGATTCTCCAGAGCCATATGCTTGAAGTGTGTCCCCTCATCGCCAGCGACAAACCCAAACTCGAAGTCCACTTCCTCGGTATCGGCATTCGCAAACAGCAGACGGCTCGCCTCGTATTCACCTCCAAAACCGGTAGCGGAACCAAGGCTACCGTGGTCGATCTCGGCAACCGTTTCCGTCTCATCACACAGGATGTCGAGTGCATCGAGCCTAAGCCGATGCCCAAGCTGCCTGTGGCCAGCAACCTCTGGGTGCCGCAGCCCACTTTCGAAATCGGTGCCGGCGCATGGATTCTCGCTGGCGGTACTCACCACAGCGCAATGTCCTACGACATCACTGCCGAATACTGGAATGACTTTGCCGAGATGCTTGACATCGAGGCTGTCAATATCGACAGGGATACTACAACGGCAGGGTTCAGGCAGACGCTTCGCAACAACGAGGTTTACTTCATGCTCAACAAATCGCTCAAATGATGATTGCACCTAAAGAAACAATTCAAAGCGGTAAAGCCATTCTCGGTATCGAGTTTGGCTCTACCCGTATTAAAGCCGTCCTCATCGACGGCGAGAACAAACCCATCGCCCAGGGTGACTTCACGTGGGAGAACCAGCTCCTCGACGGCTTGTGGACCTATAGCATCGACCTCATCTGGAAAGGCTTGCAGGACTGTTACAGCGACTTGCTCCGGAACGTGCGCGAGCAGTATGGCGTCGGCATCTCCCGGCTGGCTGCCATCGGAATATCGGCCATGATGCATGGCTATATGGCTTTCGACAGGAATCAGCAGATTCTCGTCCCCTTCCGTACCTGGCGGAATACCAATACCGGAAAGGCCGCGGCTGAGCTCTCGACTCTCTTCAACTACAACATTCCCCTCCGATGGAGCATCTCGCATCTCTATCAGTGCATTCTCGACGGCGACCAGCATGTCAAGGATATCGACTTCCAGACTACGCTCGCAGGCTACATCCACTGGCAGCTCACCGGGCAGAAGGTGATTGGCGTGGGGGATGCTTCCGGCATGATTCCCGTTGATCCCAAAACCAAAGACTACGACCAGACGATGGTCGACAAGTTCGACCGCCTCGTGGCTCCCAAAGGTTATGCCTGGAAACTGCGTGACATCTTCCCCAAGGTGCTTGTTGCCGGTCAGGATGCCGGTAAGCTCTCCGCCGAGGGTGCCCGTAAACTCGATGTCTCCGGACAGCTCCAGGCCGGTGTGCCCCTCTGTCCCCCCGAAGGAGATGCCGGCACCGGTATGGCCGCCACCAATTCTGTCAAAGTGCGTACCGGCAACGTCTCGGCGGGCACCTCTTCGTTCTCGATGATTGTCCTCGACAAGGAACTTTCCAAACCCTATGAGAAAATCGACATGGTCACAACGCCCGACGGTTCTCTCGTGGCTATGGTCCACTGCAACAACTGCACATCCGAGATCAATGCATGGGTCAATATTTTCCGCGAGTTTGAGGAACTCATGGGCATCCGGGTCGATATGAATCAGCTGTATACCCATCTCTTCAATAAGGCGCTCCAGGGCGATGCCGACTGCGGCGGTCTGATGGCCTACAACTATGTCTCGGGCGAACCCGTCACAGGTTTCTCCGACGGACGCCCGTTGTTCGTGCGTTCTGCAGGCGACCGGTTCAATCTCGCCAACTTCATGCGTGCCCAGCTCTACGGTGCGATTGGTGTGCTCAAGGTCGGCAACGATATCCTCTTCAAGGACGAGCACGTTCAGGTGGACCGTATCACAGGCCACGGCGGCTACTTCAAGACGCCCGGTGTGGGTCAGCGTATGCTGGCTGCTGCCCTCGGTTCGCCCATCTCGGTCATGGAGACAGCAGGCGAAGGCGGTGCCTGGGGTATTGCGCTCCTCGCTTCCTACGTCGTCAACAACAGCCGGAAACAGAACCTTGCCGACTGGCTCGACCAGAATGTCTTTGCCGGCAACACCGGTACCACCATCGACCCCTCGCCCCAGGATGTGGCCGGATTCAACGACTACATTCTCAACTACAAGGCCTGTCTCCCCATTGAGCAGGCTGCTGTCGAGGCCAAGAAGTAGGAACATTCCCGTTCGCTGAAGATTTCGGGCATTTCGCTGAAGTTTGCTTGCTCCTTTTAAATATATAGGCTATCTTTGCACCAAGAAAATGATTATTAATCCTAAACAAAATGATTATGAAAACTTCTTGGTTCAAATTGATAGCCTTGTTGGCTATCGCATCTGCGGGCTTCGCAGC
>CAJOOX010000051.1 GCA_905236195.1 uncultured Bacteroidales bacterium | reverse complement strand
GCGACGTCGTCGAAGTGCTGGTTGGCCCAGTCGATGAGCGAGGTAAGAGCGGGCATCAGCGAACAGCCGGTGTCTGTCAGACTATATTCCACACGGGGAGGCACCACGGGATAAACCTCGCGATGGACGAGATGGGACTGCTCCAGGTTGCGAAGCGTCTGGGAGAGCATTTTCTGGGAACAGTCGGTCATCAGACGCCGCAGCTCATTATACCTGAGCACGCCCGTTTCGCTGGCGTGCAGCGAATAAAGCACCAGCATCGACCACTTGTCGCCGAAACGGCTGATGACCTGCCGGATGGGACAAGCCAGATAACCTGCTTGAAGATCTGCCATGGGACTACTTGATTATTGGACTTTAGATGTAAAGGACTATAGACTACAGACATTTATTGTCTTGCTGCGAGGCGCTGCCAGGCCAGCTGTTCATATTTGGTGCCCGGCTTGCCGTAATTGGCATAGGGGTGGATAGAGATGCCGCCACGAGGCGTGAAGAGACCGGTGACTTCGATATAACGGGGCTCCATGAGCCGGATGAGGTCCTTCATGATGATGTTGACACAGTCCTCATGGAAATCGCCGTGGTTGCGGAAGGAGAACAGATAGAGTTTAAGACTCTTGCTCTCAACCATCTTCTGGTCGGGGATATAGGAGATAATAATTTCAGCAAAGTCGGGCTGACCGGTGATGGGACACAGGCTTGTGAACTCAGGACAGTTGAACTTGACCCAATAGTCGTTGCCGGGATGCTTGTTGATGAATGTTTCGAGCACCTCGGGCGCATAATCTGACTTATAGACCGTCTTTTTGTTGCCGAGAAGCGAAAGGGTGGATTCGTCTTTTCTTTCCATATTTATTTTGACTGAAAAGAGGCTTCTCCGGATTAGAGAGAAGCCTCTGTAAAGAATGAATGATGTTTCAGATTACTGCATCGAGCCTCCTACAATATCCAAGAGTTCGGCGGTAATAGCGGCCTGACGACCCTTATTGTAAGCAATGTTGAGTTCGTTGAGCAGGTCGTTTCCGTTATCGGTTGCGGTCTGCATGGCTACTGTTCTGGCGGCATGTTCGGCAGCCTGGGCATCGAGCAAAACGGTGTAAACCTTCATCTGTAAGGCATCGGGCACCATCTGTCGGAGCACCTCTTCGGGCGACGGTTCGATGATATAGCCGGCTTGGGCAGGCTTCACATCGGCATCAGTCTCAATGGTGAGGGGCAGATAGACATCGCGGGTGGGCACTTGGGTAGCCGTAGATTTGAAGTGGGAATAGATGAGTTCCACACGATCAAGACGGCCGGACAGATAGTCGTCGGTTAGACGCCTGGCAATACTCTGGGCTGTCTGGAACGACGGCTTGTCACCCAACTCCACATAGTCGCGGATGAGTTCGATATTGTACGTTCCCACCAGTTTCTTCATTGCCTGGTCCATTTTGCGTCCGATGACATATACCTGAACGGGCTCTTTCACCTGATCGGTATATTCCCGGATAGCTGCTGTAACCTTACGCACCATATTGGAGTTGTAACCACCGCAGAGACTGCTGTTGGATGCTATAGCCACGAGGGCCACACGTTCCAGTTTGTCATGCTGCAGGGTAAGCGGCGACGGATACTTGTTGCCTCCGGCGCTGAGCATACTCACCATGATGCGCGACAATTGACGGTCATAGGGCAACATGCTCTCGATGGCCAACTGTGCCTTGTGAAGCTTGGCCGAAGCGACCATCTTCATGGCAGATGTGGTCTTGAGCGTTGTCTGAACAGACCCGATGCGTCCTTTGATTTCCTTCAAAGATGCCATTTTACTTACTCTTTCTGATCGGTTTTAGCAACCGGGATTACTTCATTTGCGTGCAGACGTTGGCTGCCAACTGGGCGATGATATCCGTAATACTGTCGTCAATCTTGCCCTCTGAAAGCGGACGGATGACATCTTCCTCGTGGCTGGCACGCAGCAAATCGAGGAATTTATCCTGGAACTCGGGAACCTGATCCACTGAAATGTCGGACATCAGACCCTTCGTTCCGCAGTAAAGAATAGCCACCTGTTCGCCGACCGGCATAGGAGAGTACTGATTCTGGATCAGCAACTTGTTGGTCTTGCGTCCACGGTCGATGGTCATCGCTGTAACGGCATCCATATCGGACGAGAACTTGGCAAAACTTTCCAGTTCGCGATACTGTGCCTGATCAATCTTGAGCGTTCCGGCCACCTTCTTCATCGACTTGATCTGGGCAGAACCACCTACACGGGATACCGAGATACCGACATTGATGGCGGGACGGAAGCCCTGGTTGAAGAGGTCGGTCTCAAGGAAGATCTGACCGTCGGTGATGGAAATCACGTTGGTGGGAATGTAAGCAGACACATCGCCTGCCTGCGTTTCGATGATAGGCAGAGCTGTAAGCGAACCTCCTCCTTTCACCTTGCCTTTGAGACAGGCGGGAAGGTCGTTCATCTGTTCAGCCACTTCCTGCTGGGAAATGATGCGTGCGGCACGTTCCAACAGACGGGAGTGCAGATAGAAGACGTCACCGGGATATGCCTCGCGGCCCGAGGGACGACGGAGGATAAGTGATACCTCTCGGTAAGCCACAGCCTGCTTGGAAAGGTCATCGTAAACCACCAGTGCATGACGGCCCGTGTCGCGCAGATATTCGCCGATGGCAGCACCTGCGAAAGGTGCAAAATACTGCATGGCGGCAGGGTCGGCTGCAGTTGCGGCTACGACGCACGTATATTCCATAGCACCGTATTTGCGGAGCGTCTCAACGAGCGAAGCAACGGTCGAGCCTTTCTGGCCAATGGCCACATAGATACAATAGACGGGCTTTCCGGCCTCGTAGTTGGAGCGCTGGTTGATGATAGTATCGATGGCTATAGCCGTCTTGCCGGTCTGACGGTCGCCGATGATGAGCTCACGCTGACCGCGACCGATAGGAATCATGGCATCGACCGATTTGAGACCTGTCTGGAGAGGCTCCTTCACGGGCTGGCGGAAAACTACGCCAGGCGCTTTGCGTTCCAAAGGCATCTCGAACTTTTCGCCGCCGATGGGTCCTGCACCGTCGAGAGGTTCTCCCAGTGGGTTGATGACACGGCCGAACATCTGCTCTGAAACCTGTATGGAGGCAATACGTCCGGTACGTTTCACAACCATACCTTCCTTGACCTTCTCGCTGTTGCCCAGCAAGACGGCACCGACATTGTCCTCCTCAAGGTTCATTACGATGCCCATGACACCGTTGTCGAACTCGAGCAACTCGTTTGCCTCGGCGTTGTGGAGACCGTAGATGCGGGCCACACCGTCGCCGACGGTCAGGACGTTGCCGACTTCTTCGAAGCGGGCGGTTGTGTCAATGCTGCGCAGTTGGTCCAACAGGACTTCAGAGACTTCGCTGGCTTTGATATTATTCATAATGTTTCTTAAACGATTCGTTTGTTCTTGTCAATAAACTGCTTCTTGATCTTCTCAAACTGCGAGGCCAGCGAGGCATCGAGCCTGAGGTCGTCGATCTGGAAGATAAAACCGCCCAGCAGGTCGGGATTCACCTCGGTGTCGAAGTTGATCTTCTCCCCTTTCGGGGCACGTGACTGGATCCACTTCTGCAATTTGTCCGCTATTTCCTTCGAAACAGGAACGGCTGTGGTGAGATGACCGAACGAGATATGTTTCAGCTCGTGGTAGAGCGAGACGTAGGCGTGGGCGATGAAGGGCATGATCGACTCACGATGATGACTGACAACAAGGGCGGCAAACTTCTGCATCACGGACTCCTTTCCAGGTGAGGAGGGCTTGTCGCCACAGGCCTGGCAGATAACCTTCGCTACCGACTTGGCGTCGAGCAGAGGGTCACTAAGCACAGCGCGTAGCTGCTCCAGTTGCTGATAGTTGCGAATGAAGGTCTGGCACTGTTGGTAAACAGTCTCCTCGACCTTGTTCTCAACCGCATAGCTGAGCAGGGCTTTGGCATAGCGTTTGGCAATGACTCCGATATCCATGTTTCAGGGGTTTGGATTATTTGTTGTCGTTGATTTCGTCAAGCATGCGGTCAATCAATGCCATCTGTTCCTTCGATTCTTCGAGGTCTTTACGCAACACCTTTTCTGAAATCTGTACAGAGAGGAGGGCCACCTGACGACGTATGTCGCGAATGGCTGATTCCTTCTCAGCAGCAATTTCCTTACGGGCAGCTTCAATCATCTTCTGCCCTTCAACGGCGGCGTCAGCCTTCGATTTCTCGATCATCTGGGCACGCATCTCCTGAGCCTGGGCAAGCAATTTGCTCTGCTCTGCATGCGCTTCCTTTTTCATCTGGGCAATCTCGCTCTCCACCTTGGCAAGGCGTTCGGTTGCCTGACGTGCTTTTTCGAGACTTTCATCGATATAACCCTTACGCTCATTGAGCATCTTGGTAATCATGGGAAAACCAAATTTGGCCAACACGAAGAAAACCGCGCCAAAGGCAATCAGCATCCAAAAGAGAAGACCGCTATCGGGAACCAAAAGTGACATGTGACAGCCTACTTATTTGAAACGGAAATACCTGTTCTCTAGGTTATTATTCCGTTCTGGTTATTTCATAAGGATAGCAAGCAGACAAGCTACTGCACCAATCAGGCAGACACCTTCCACAAGGGCGCCGATGATGATCATGGGTGTCTGAATTTTGCTGATGGCTTCAGGCTGACGGGCCATAGCGTCCATGGCTGCTCCGCCGATTTTACCGAGACCGATACCTGCACCGATTGCTACGATACCTGCGCCGATGGCTGCACCTGCATATGTGAGGTTGGCAGCTTCCAAAAGAATTGTACTCAACATAATTGTAATTTTTTTTTTAGGGGTTAATATTGTTTTATTATCTGAATAATCTGAATAATCTGAATAATCTGAGTTTTCTGATTTTTCTGATTTCTGATTTCTGAATGATCCGATTAAGCTTCACTCTCATGAACCACAGGCTGCGAGAGTCCTATAAAGATGGCTGAGAGCATTGTGAAGACGTATGCCTGGATGAAGGCAACCAGCAACTCGAGTGCATTCATGAAGATGGTGAATAGCACAGCCAATACCGTCATCGAACCGTTCAGAATCGCTCCCATTGATGCGGTGATGAAAATCATTGAGAAGAGTGCCAACATGGCCGTATGTCCCGCCATGATGTTGGCAAAGAGACGGATCATGAGAGCGACGGGTTTGGTGAACATTCCCAGTATCTCAATGGGAATCATGATCGGTTTGAGCCACCACGGAACATGCGGGTTGAAGATGTCGAGCCAATAGTGCTTGTTGCCAAACAGGTTGATCATCAGGAACGTGCAGGTCGCCAGGAAGAAAGTGATGGCGATATTGCCCGTGATATTGGCCGAACCCGGGATGAGACCAATCAGGTTGTTTAGGAAAATGAAGAAGAAAGCCGTCAGCAGATAGGGGGCATACCTGTTGGCATTTTGGGGAATATTGGCAACGATGATGTCGTCATAAACCCAACCTACCATCGACTCGATGGCTCCCACAAATCCCTTGGGCGCTGCATCCTGCGCTGTCTTTCCCTTGTACCAGCGGGCACAATAGAGGAAGATACAAATCAGAATCAGACTGTTGATGAGCAGAGCCAGCGCATTTTTGGTAATCGAAATATCCAAAGGCCTTTCGCCGGTGGCCACTTCGATGATTTTGCCTTCATTGCTTCCGCTTTCAGCTATCTGGAAACCTTCATAGACGGCTCCCTCGGGATGATAGAGATGCGACGACGAGAAGACATGCCAGCCCGTGGTCTCACTCTTGACGATACAGGGCAGATAGAGCACAATCTTGGTGTCGCCGATGTCGGTGAAATGCCACTCATACGAATCAAGAATGTGTCCGAAAATCATACCGGAAATATCCGGTCCTTCCTGCTCGGCAGCAACAGCCTCAACGTTTTCTGCTTCCTGAGCCGAAAGAGGCGAGGAAAACAGTAAACTAAGCATTGCTGCTATCGCAAAGAGCGTCATTTTCAAACGCGTCATATACTATTTATTTAATTTAGCAAAGAAAAATATCTCAAAGACAAGACTTGTAAAGTAGATACCCAGCAAGTCAATCGAAAAGGTCATGAGCGGAACCTGAGGCGCTGCAAAACGTACGGCAATGATGAGCACAATGGCCATCAGCAGTTTTACAACTTTGCTTCCCAGAATCACCCATACGTTCTGTTCGGGATTGTGCGTGCGCATGTATTCCCAAAGGAGAACAAACAGGAACTCATAGACCGTGAAGGTCATCAGAAGACCCGAATGCCAACGTCCTGCCGGATGGTTGCCGAACCATAGCCACTGGGCTGCCGCCCAATAGATTACAACAGTCAGAAGCCAAGACCACACAAAACGGTTGGCTGCGCCTTTTCCGACAGCGGAGTTTTCCTTCTGCGGCATCTTCAGTCAATATCTTCCGGCTGGGCCTTAAAGGTGAACGCAGGCCGAAACAACGTTGTGATTGACCTCCACGTAACCGGACTGAATGGGCAGAAGCTGTTCCTCGCCATTCTGTTTGTACCGGATATTGCCTTTGACCAAAGTTGAAATAATGGAGTCGTGATCCTGAAGCACCACGAAACGCCCTTTTGCACCGGGCAGCTCCACAAGTTCCACATCACCGTCAAAAACGGCTTTTTCCGGACTGTAAACGGTCAGTTTCATAACGTATATATTACTTGCCTTGAGCCTGAGCCAGGAGTTTCTTACCTTTCTCGATGGCCTCTTCGATGGTTCCTACATTGAGGAAGGCCTGTTCGGGGAGATCGTCCACTTCGCCGTCCAGAATCATATTGAAACCCTTGATGGTATCTTCGATATTGACCATCACACCCTTGACACCGGTGAACTGTTCGGCCACCGTGAAAGGCTGTGAGAGGAAACGTTGTACACGACGGGCACGGTTAACGGTCTGCTTATCCTCATCCGAGAGCTCGTCCATACCAAGGATGGCTATGATATCCTGAAGTTCCTTGTTGCGCTGCAGAATCTGCTTCACGCGCTGCGCACATTCATAATGCTCCTTGCCGATGATGTTGGGATCCAGAATGCGTGAGGTAGAATCCAACGGGTCAACGGCAGGATAGATACCGAGTTCGGTAATCTTACGCGAAAGCACCGTAGTGGCATCAAGGTGAGAGAACGTGGTGGCAGGGGCGGGGTCGGTCAAGTCGTCGGCAGGCACATAGACTGCCTGTACAGATGTAATGGAACCCTTTTTGGTAGAAGTGATACGTTCCTGCATACGACCCATGTCCGTTGCCAGCGTAGGCTGATAACCTACGGCTGAAGGCATACGTCCCAAAAGGGCCGAAACCTCAGAACCTGCCTGTGTGAAACGGAAAATGTTGTCTATAAAGAGCAGAATATCCTTTGATGTTCCTACCTCATCGCTGTCGCGGAACGATTCGGCTATGGTCAGTCCCGAGAGAGCAACCGAAGCACGGGCTCCAGGCGGTTCGGACATCTGTCCGTAGACCAGCGTAGCCTGTGATTTGGCAACCTCTTCATAATCAATCTTGGAAAGATCCCATTTACCTTCCTCAAGACTCTTCTTGAATTCTTCACCGTAGCGGATTACTCCCGACTCAATCATCTCGCGGAGCAGGTCGTTACCCTCACGCGTACGCTCGCCCACGCCAGTAAATACGGAGAAACCGTTGTGTTTCTTGGCAATGTTGTTGATAAGTTCCATGATAAGCACGGTCTTACCTACACCGGCACCGCCAAACAAACCGATTTTACCACCTTTGAGATAAGGTTCCAGAAGGTCTATGACCTTGATACCTGTGTAAAGCACCTCTTGCGAAGTGGTGAGATCTTCAAACTTGGGCGGCTCTCTGTGAATGGGAAGCGGTTTGGTCTTCTCAAGGGTCTTCATGCCATCCACTGTTTCGCCTACAACATTAAGCAAACGTCCCTTGACCTGATCACCCGTAGGCATCGTAATAGGCTGACCAGTGACTGTAACTTCCAGTCCGCGACGCAAACCGTCGGTGGAGTCCATGGCCACACAGCGTACAGAATTCTCTCCGATGTGCTGTTGGACTTCAATGATAAGGAGTTTGCCGTCGGGACGGGTCACAGTGAGTGCCTCATTGATTGAGGGAAGCTCTACTTTGCCTTCTTTAGCGTCATAGGTGAAGACAACGTCCACTACGGGACCTATGACCTGTGAAATATGTCCTTTCTTTTCTGACATAATATAATTAGTTAAAAAGTTATCAAGTTAATACGAAACTGCCTGGCGACTTATAATAGTCAAAACTGCTTGCAAAGATAATATTTTATTTTGTAAATAACAAACTTTGACGTCTATTTTTTCAAAATTTAGCATAAAAATTTGTTTTTCTGTGTTTTTCAACATATTTTTGGAGCAATTTTTTTTTAATTTTCCACACTTTAATGTGAACAATTGAAATAAAATCATTCTTTTTTTGCACTGCAATATCAGTACGGCTGTCCTGCATATAGAGATAACAGCTTCCGTTTATACATCTGTATTAATGCGCAGCAAAGCGAAAGTTATTGTATAATACTGTTGTTGAAAAAGAGCAGCCTTAAAAAAGCTGCTCTTGGTTCTTTATTTTTAATAATGTAACAAAATTTGAAACAAAATTGAAAATATTAAAAATGTTTCTTTTTATATATAATATTTACTGACAATTAGGGATAATTTTATATATTTTATCTGAGGGTCTGACCTTATGCGGAACAGGTATGGAGAACCTTTCTCCCTGGTGTACCGTATCCACGTTTTTATAGTCAACCTGTATCTGATCAAGGGTTATTTCTATCACGCCGGTTGTAGGTCCGATAATCATGATACGGTCACCTTTATGCAGTTCCATTGCATCACATCGCATATCTCCGATGCCTATTCTCGAATACCATCCCATCACCTTGGCTGCATACTCTTTATGCTCTTTGGCCAGCGAGCCGTAATGCGAACTCCATTCTCCCAGTTTCTGTCCCAAATAATAACCGTTCCAGAAACCCCGGTTGAACACACGGGACAGACGCTCGTCCCAATCCTTTATTTTTTCGTCAGTATAGGTCCCTTTAATAATGGCATCAGCCGCTTCACGATAACACGAAACAACCGTCTTTACGTATTCCGGACCGCGTGCTCTGCCTTCTATTTTGAATACCTCCACTCCGGCATCAATCATCTTGTTCAGGAAGTGAATGGTCTTGAGATCCTTAGGCGACATGATATACTGGTTATCTATATCCAAATCAATATCGTGGGTGTTGTCATGCACGGTATATCCGTGACGGCATACTTGTGCACAAGCTCCCCTGTTGGCCGATTTTCCATATTCATGCAGACTCAGATAACATTTGCCTGAAACCGCCATACATAATGCTCCATGGGCAAACATCTCTATTCTGACCGGTTTTCCTTTGGGACCGCAGATGTGCTGACTTTCTATTTCCTCGTGGATATGCTTCACCTGATCCATATTCAGTTCACGGGCCAGTACGGCTACGTCTGCAAACTGGGCATAGAATTTCAAGGCTTCAACGTTCGATATATTCAATTGTGTGGATAAGTGAACTTCCACACCGCGTTGTCGTGCATAAACCATTGCTGCAACATCACTGGCAATAATGGCTGATATTCCGGCTTCGGCAGCAGCATCGATGATGGCACGCATCTTTTCCAGATCACTGTCATACATGATGGTGTTGACCGTCAGATAGGACTTCATATGATGTTCTTCACACAAAGCCACTATCTCGGGCAGTTCTTCTTTTTGGAAGTTATTGGCCGATCCTGAACGCATATTCAGTCCCTGAATGCCGAAATACACACTGCCGGCTCCGGCTTGTATAGCGGCTGCCAGAGATTCGCGACACCCCACGGGTGCCATGATTTCTATATTCTTCATTTAGAAAGTTCTAGCATTCGGTCGATGGGCAAACGGGCCCTGTCTATAATGGCAGGATCTACCTGTATCTCAGGTTTTTCATCTTTCAGACAACCATACAGTTTCTCCAGGGTATTGAGACGCATGTAGGCACATTCATTACAATGACATCCTATCTGTCCTTCCGAAACTTCAGGTGGAACAGGTATGAATGTTTTCTGAGGAGCCTGACGCTGCATCTCATGCAGAATACCCGATTCGGTGGCTACAATGAATTCTGTGGCATTGCTTTCTGTTGCTGCATATTTCAGCAGAGCTGCCGTCGAACCTATCTTGTCGGCGAGCAGCGCAACTGTACGTTTACATTCGGGATGTACAAGTACTTTGGCATTCGGATGTTCTTTTTTCAATGCAAGAATGGCTTCCGGCGAGAATCTTTCATGCACATCGCACGCTCCGTCCCAAAGAAGCATGTTTCTGCCTGTCACCTCGTTGAGATATGCACCCAGGTTACGGTCTGGTCCGAAGATGATCTTTTCATCCTCAGGCAGAGAATCCACCACTTTGCGTGCATTTCCTGACGTCACTACGATATCCGTATAATACTTAACAGCTGCCGTTGTATTGACATATGAAAGTACCGTATAGCCGGGATGTGCTTTCACAAATTCTCCAAAGGCTTCTGCAGGGCAGGAGTCGGCCAAAGAACATCCTGCTTCCAAATCAGGCACAAGCACTTTCTTTTCAGGACACAGAATCTTGCAGGTCTCTCCCATAAAATGAACACCGCACATCACGATGATGTCGGCTTCTGTCTGGGCCGCTTTCTGGGCCAGCGCCAGACTGTCACCCACAAAGTCGGCGATATCCTGTATTTCACCCAACGTGTAATAATGGGCCAGAATCACTGCGTTCTTTTCCTTGCGGAGTCGCTCGATTTCTTTTATAAGTTTTGACTTATCCATAAACACATTATTATTTATATGCTTTATTTAAAAAAAATTTAACTTCAAAACCCCTAAATAGTGATGATGATAGGGGAGTGCATAAGTGAATAACTGAAGCCTTGGAGAGTTATCATTTTTTATGAACATTTTATCCACTTTTCTTTCAATGGAACACAGAGGCTGAGTCTTTTCTTCAATTTACTGAAGATTCTGTTTTCTATGCTTTTTTCTTGTTTATACACTTATCCATTATGCCATTATTTTCTCTGTTGTGAATTATTTTATCATCTTAATTATATGGATAAAACAGTTCAAAAGTTTTTGAAAACTTGAGATTAAAAAATTTGCTTATTTCAGATTTCCCGTTATAAGGGAGCCCTTTGATAACTTCCAAATTTAAAGGCTAAAAGTTTTCAATAGTTTTCAACAACGTTGTTCATAATTTATTCACCATTTATTAAACATCTTTGTTGAAATGATTCCTATTTTACATGTTAAAATAAGAATTATTTTAGGCTGCAAAGATAAATAATTATTTTTTAATCACCAAATTTTGTGTCGAAAAATTACTGTCCATGTTACAAATCAATCCTCTTTCTTACCTGAATACTCAAATATTTTCACTTTCATACCCTTTATCTCATAAATTTATAGTAACTTTGCACTCCAAAGTGTGTCTTTTTCAGAACACCTCTTTTATTTTTAGATTTTATATAAGAGTAATGATAACATTTTTAACAGAGAACGTTGAAATGCCCGATATCCAGAAAACGCCTATTCGCGCCTGGATCAAAGAAGTGGCCGACAGTTATGGTAAGCGTGTCGGTGAAATAGCTTATGTTTTTTGCGATGACGCCAAAATCCTGGAGGTCAATCAGCAGTATCTTCAGCATGACTATTACACGGATGTGATTACTTTCGATTATTCGGAGAAGAAAAAAATATCGGGCGATATTTTTATTTCCCTAGATACTGTTAAAACCAACGCCAAGAAATTTTCCCAGCCTTATCTCACAGAACTTCATCGTGTCATCATCCACGGTGTGCTTCATCTCTGCGGTATCAATGATAAGGGACCTGGTGAACGCGAGGTGATGGAGAATGCTGAAGACAAAGCTCTTTCTTTATTTTCCATTCCTGAATAAATACAATTGTCAGTAGAATGAAATTTCGATACGATGTAGTTGTGATTGGCGGTGGACATGCCGGTTGTGAAGCTGCGCATGCTGCTGCTAGGATGGGAGCCAAAACCTGTCTCATCACAATGGACATGAACAAAATAGGACAGATGTCATGCAATCCGGCCGTGGGCGGTATAGCGAAAGGTCAGATTGTACGTGAGATCGATGCCCTTGGCGGCAAGATGGGTGAGGTCACTGACCATACTTCCATCCAGTTCCGTATGCTCAATCGTTCGAAAGGTCCCGCCATGTGGTCGCCACGTTCGCAGACCGATCGCGGAAAGTTTATTTGGGCGTGGCGTAAAATACTCGAGAATACTCCCAATCTCTCCATATGGCAGGATACTGCCAATTCGTTTATTTTCGCAAATGGGGGAGGGGAGGAGCTTCCAAAAATTACAGGTGTCAAAACACAGCTGGGTGTGGAATTCGAAGCCAAAACGGTGGTGCTTACAGCCGGCACATTTCTCAACGGACTGATGCACATCGGACGTACCATGATTCAAGGCGGACGTATTTCCGAACCTGCCAGTTACGGTATTTCCGATCAGTTGAAGAAAATGGGAATACGGACGGCTCGGATGAAAACCGGAACACCTGTGCGAATTGACGGGCGTACCATCGACTTTAGCAAAGCAGAATGTCAAAATGGTGAAACCGATTTCCATAAATTTTCGTTTCTCGATTATGAGGCGCATCACGATCTTCCGCAGATGTCCTGTTGGACCATTCAGACCAACGAGGCAGTTCATGAAGTACTGCGTCGCGGTTTACCGGATTCACCACTTTACAATGGTCAGATTCAAAGCATAGGTCCGCGTTACTGTCCGTCCATCGAGACTAAACTTGTCACTTTTCCTGATAAGGATCATCATCTGCTTTTTCTCGAACCGGAAGGAAACGATACTCAGGAATATTATCTCAATGGATTCTCTTCTTCACTTCCAATAGAAATCCAGTATGAGGCACTGAGAAAAATACCAGCATTGGAACATGCGGAAATATATCGTCCGGGTTATGCCATCGAATATGATTTTTTCGATCCGACTCAGTTGACTCATTCTCTGGAATCCAAAGTGATAGAAAATCTTTTCCTCGCCGGACAAGTCAACGGAACTACCGGTTATGAGGAAGCAGCCGGTCAGGGATTGGTAGCCGGAATAAATGCAGCAATAAGGGTGAGGGGAGAAGATCCTTTCATTTTAGGACGCGACGAAGCGTATATTGGTGTATTGATTGACGACCTGGTCACAAAGGGAGTAGACGAACCTTACAGAATGTTTACTTCGCGTGCTGAATATCGCATCTTGCTTCGACAGGATGATGCAGATATGCGACTCACGCCAAAGGGTTATGCAATGGGTCTTGCTGACCAATACAGATACGACCTCATGATTTCTAAAAAAGAAAGCATCGAAAAGCTGTTAGAATTTTGTCGTTCGTTTCACGTGAAACTTTCTTTCAATGATTCTCTTTCACAGATTGGATCATCTACGCTCAAAGAAGGCTGCAAACTCATCAGTCTCCTTGAGAGACCTGAACTTTCATTTCAAATTCTGAAGGATTTTATTCCTGAATTGAACGATGCTTTGGAATCCATTTCAAACCGTAGGGAAGAAATCATCGAAGCAACTGAAATCCGAATTAAATATGCAGGTTATATCGAACGCGAGCGAATTATTGCCGACAAGATATCTCGTCTTGAGAAAGTAAGACTTCCGAAAGATATCGACTACAATATGTTATCTCAACTCACCATAGAGGCCCGTCAAAAACTATCTCGCATCAGACCTGTCAATATTGCCCAGGCTTCACGTATTCCAGGTGTTTCACCTGCCGATATAAACATTCTCTTGGTATTACTGGGGCGTTGATGTATTTACTTCTCCTTATTAAATAATAAACTTCACAATAATCAACTTTTTTATATGAACATTGATCTCATCAAAGCGAACATTCGCTCAATTCAGGATTTCCCAAAACCGGGTATCCTCTTCCGTGACGTAACTACGCTCTTCAAAAATCCTGAGTGTCTTCACGAACTTTCCGTCGGTATGTCCGAGATGTATAAGGACAAGGGTATCACTAAGGTACTTGGTATTGAAAGCCGTGGTTTCATTATGGGTCCAGTTGTGGCAAACAATATAGGTGCCGGTTTTGTAACTATGCGTAAGCCTGGTAAATTGCCTGCTGAAACCTATTCTCAGAAGTACGAAAAAGAGTACGGATTTGACTCTATTGAGATTCATAAGGATGCCCTCACAACTGACGATGTTGTCCTCATCCACGATGATCTTCTCGCTACCGGAGGTACCATGAAGGCCGCTTACGACCTGGTTAAAAAACTCGGAGTCAAGAAGATTTATGTAAACTTCATAATTGAACTTTCAGCCCTCAACGGACGTTCTGTTTTCCCTGACGATGTCCAAGTTGATTCACTGATCGTTTATTGACTTTGGTACAGGCTAAACTCAATCCCCGCTTCGATTATCTCAAAGAGATTGTCGATAATATGCCCGACTTGCCCGGCGTCTATCGCTACTACGACAAGGAGGGCACAATTATCTATGTAGGTAAGGCCAAAAACCTGAAGCGTCGTGTCAATTCCTATTTCACCAAGGAACATGAATCAGCGCGTACTGCCCGTCTTGTTCGTCAGATTTACGATTTGAAGTACGTGGTTGTAAATACGGAAATTGATGCATTGAATCTTGAAAACCGGATGATAAAGGAGCATCAACCTAAGTTCAACGTGCTCCTCAAGGATGGTAAAACATATCCATGGATTTGTGTCCGGAATGAAGATTTCCCACGCGTGTTCCTTACACGTAGTCTCATCAAAGACGGTTCCCAATATTTTGGCCCATATACAAATGTCGGTGTAGGAAAGGTGCTGATAGAATTCTTCGAAAAGACCTTCAAACTGCGTACATGCAGTCTCAATCTTAAACCCCAGATGATTGAAACCAAGGGATATAAAGCCTGTCTCAAATACCATATAGGAAAGTGCGATGCACCCTGTATTTCGAAAGTTTCACATGAAACATATAATGAATATATCGACCAGGTGAAACAGATTCTCAAGGGTCATACCCAGGAACTGTTGTCGCTGCTCCGTCAGGAAATGATGGCTAAAGCAGGGGAGATGAAGTTCGAGGAAGCTGCCGATATCAAACGCAGAATTGAACTGATTGAGGGCTATCGTGCCAAGGCTAATATCGTTCCGCCATCAATTCACAATGTCGATGTGTTCGCCTACGAAGAGGAGGATCAGACAGCATTTGTAACTTTTTTTCATTTGGTTCATGGCGCCGTCGTTTCCAGTTATACTATTGAATATAAGAAACAGATTGACGAGGATAAAGCCGATGTACTTGCCATAGGTATCACTGAGATGCGAGAACGTTTTGAGAGTCAGGCTGTAGAAATTCTGGTGCCTTTTGAACCTTCATTGACTCCGGAAGGAGTAACGTTGACAATACCGCAGCGAGGTGATAAACGACGGCTTCTGGAGTTCGCCGAAAAGAACCTCCGACAGTATCGCATTGACCAGCTCAAACAGGCCGAAAAACTAAATCCCGAACAAAGGACTACCCGGCTGCTTACCGAGATACAGAAACAGTTAGGCTTACCCAAACTCCCGCTCCGTATCGAGAGCTTCGACAACTCCAATATCTCCGGTTCAGATGCTGTTGCAGCTTGTGTGGTTTTCTCTAACGGGAAACCGGATAAAAGCCAGTATCGAAAATTCAATATTCGAACTGTTGTAGGAGCTGACGATTATGCTTCGATGCACGAGGTTGTCATGCGTCGCTACAAACGTGTGGTGGAGGAGGAGGGAAACCTGCCAGACCTGATACTCGCCGATGGCGGTATCGGCCAGATGCACGTCATAGAGGAGGCACTTTCCGACCTGCGTCGCCAATATCTGATGATGCAGTTACAGGGGGAAATAACCCAGGAAAGGTTGAACGAAATCAGTGCCAAGCTCGACATTCCTGTCGGAGGACTCGTCAAGAACGAACACCATCGAACAAGGCAGATGCTTTTTGGAGAACCGCCTCGGGCTGTGGATGTCAAACAAGGGTCTTCGCTCTTTCATCTGCTCGAAAGAATACAGGATGAAGTCCATCGTTTCGCCATTACTTTCCATCGTCAGAAACGTGCCAAATCTCAGCTGCGTTCTGAGTTCGAAGAGATACCCGGAATCGGCCCTAAAACACAGCAGGCACTCCTACGCGAGTTCCATAGTCTCAAGCGGGTTAAAGAAGCGCCTCTTGCTGCTTTGTCCGGAGTTGTCGGTCCCGCCAAAGCAAAACTAATTCGTGATTATTTCGATAATGTTCCACGTGAAACCTCTGACAAAAAATGATGATTTATCATCTCCTCATCGACCGCTTTACGGGCG
>CAJOOX010000050.1 GCA_905236195.1 uncultured Bacteroidales bacterium | reverse complement strand
GGGGTGTCATTGACAAGAAATTCTTCATCTTCAGACTGGTCAGTATTTTCGGCTAATCCACGCGGTTATGCAGGTGACCCGGTTTTCACCCCTGCGGCAAGCCGCTTGAGGGCCTCCATCAGCTGCCGCCTGGGGCAGGCGATATTGATGCGGATATATCCTTTTCCGTCCTTGCCGTACATCTGACCTTCGTTGAACCAAACGTGCTGAGAGCGCAGCAGGCGGTGACAGAAGAGGCGGTCGTCCTTTGTGATACGGGACACATCGACCCAAACGAGATAGGTGCCTTCCAGTCTGGCTACAGGACAGTCGGGCAGATTGACCGCCATCCAGGCTTTGAGATTCAGATAGTTCTCGTGGAGATAAGATTGGAGAGCGATGAGCCAGGGTTCACCCTCGTTGTAGGCGGCCTGAAGAGCAGCCACACCGAAAGGATTGACATCGCAGATTTCGTTGATGTTGACGGCGCGGTTGATGCGGCGGCGCGTCTCGAAATCGGCACACACGATATTGGCTATCTGAAGTCCCGCGATATTGAACGTCTTGGTGGGGGCGCAGCAGGTGACCGTATTATCGGCATCAATGGCGGAAAGGGGTGTATATTCGATGCCGGGCATCGTGAGGTCACAATGAATCTCGTCACTGATGACACGCACATTGTGTTTGTTGCAGATTTCCAGCATCTTCTCCAGCTCGGCACGAGTCCACACGCGTCCCGACGGATTGTGGGGATTGCAGAGCAGGAAGACGGTGGTCTTCTCATCGGCGGCACGTTCCTCAAAATCGGCCCAGTCCACCTCATAGGTGAACTCGCGGGGGGAGAGGTCTTTGCGGCGCAGCGGCGACATGTTAGCCTCGAGTCCGCTGTTGCGGATGGAGGAGAAGAAACAGTTGTAGACGGGCGTCTGGATGAGACATTTTTCACCGGACAGCGTCAGCGCTTTGAGAATGGCAGAAATGGCAGGAACGACACCCGGCACATAGAGAATCCACTCCTTGCGCCAAGTCACGCTGTGACGGCGTTGCCACCAGTTGATAACGGCGTCGTAGAAACTGTCAGGCACAATGGTGTAGCCGTAAGCTCCATGGATGGCACGTTTCATCACGGCATCCATTACGACAGGCGCCGTTTCGAAATCCATGTCGGCCACCCACATGGGAATCATGTCGCTCATGTCGATGTCGCCGATGGGTTCGTCCCATTTCACACAGCCGGTGTTGCGGCGTTCGATGCCGCTGTCAAAATTAAAGTCTTTCATCGATCTTGCAGTTGGCAGGTTGTTTTAGGAATTCGTCCACGGTCAGTGAACCCAGTTTGTCCAATACAATGTGACCGGACTTCGGGTTCTTGATGTTGGTCACGGAGCCGATGATGGTAGCCTGGACGTCGGAATCTTCGAAGACGCGGTCGCAGTCCTCGCCGAAGGTGCAGTCTTCGAGCACGAGGTTCTCGGCATAGCAGAGGGGCTGTTCGCCGGTGATGTGGCATCGTACGAGGTGCAGGTTTTTGGAATGCCACCCCAGATATTCTCCGTTGAGCTCGGAGTCATAGACGGTCACATTCTCCACTTCCCAGAAGGAGTCCTTGGTGGTGATCCGGGCATTGTGAATCTCCACGTCGTGACAGTATTGGAAGACATATTTGGAGTCGCACTCCAGTCCGTCCACATAGATGTGGTCCGATCCCATGAAGGGATAAGTTCCCTCGTGGAGGGTGACATTACGGAGCGTCAGGCCATGGATGTTCCAGAACGTTTCGTCGGCATCGTTGATGGTAACGTTCTCCAGCGAGAGATTATTCATCTCGCGGAAGAGTTTGGGGGCATCTATTACGGTGTCTTTCATCGTCATGTTATTGGAGTACCAGACGGCGCTGCGTGAGCCGACCTCGAACTTACAGTTCGTGATGAGGCTTCCGTCCACATGCCACCACGGGTATTTGCCGATGAAGGTGCACCCATCTGCCTCGATGTTCCGGCAGCATTTAATGCCCGATTCACCCTCGGTGATGGTTACATTTTCCAGTCTCAGGTCTCTCGATCCGAACAGCGGTCTCTCGCCGCCGAAACTGGCATTGCGTATTGTTTTCATTTGCTTTTGATTTTTTTATTGCTGTTGTTTTACGATTTTTTTCGAAATAGAGTAATAACGGGATGTCTTTATTTCTGCCCGCGCTGCAGTTTTTTGAAATTCTTCTGCCCGACAAAGGCGAAGAGCAGTGTGCCGGCAACTTCGGTCAGTGCCACGAGGATGAAAGTCGCCGTATAGCTGAAATATTCCGAAATGGCTCCGCCCAGCAGCACACCGATGCCGAGTCCCACATCCCATGCCACAAGCAGTGTCGAATTGGCAATGCCGCTTTGGTCGGGACGGGCAATGCCCAGCATCATGTTGAGGAAAGCGGGCCATAAGTGTCCCTGTCCGAATCCGATGAGCAGGGCTGAAACATAGAATGCCCACTCTTGCGGAAAGGCGATGAAAAGCGTGTAGCCGAGAGAGGCGATGATTGCGCCCTCCAGACAGTTCTGCGTCAGTTTGCCTTTACGCAGGGCCCGGGCACCCTGCAGACGCGACACAATCAGTCCCGCAGAAACCAGCATGAAGAAAGTGCCGGTGACACCCACGATACCGTGTTCTTCCTTCATGTAGATGGCCAGATAGTTCTGAAGCACACCGAAACAGAAGCCGAAGAAGGCGATATTGATGGAGAGCACCCAGCCGCGCAGCAGCAGGTAACGGTTCAATATGTTGTATCTTCGCCGGGAGTATTCCTTCTCGGGAGCAGGCATGACCTGTTTGCGGGGCAGATCAAGCGTGGCGTCAATCAGCAGGCCGATGACCGCCATGCCAAGTGCCAGCCAGAACAGCAGTTCAAAATTGTGGGTTGTTTGGTAAATCCAGAGTCCGATACTCGGTGCCAGTGCCATGCCCAGATTGTTGCCTAATCCATAGTAACCCGTTCCCTCGGCCTTGCGTGAAGGGGGCAGCACATCGACACATGCGGTGGTGTTGGCTACCGTGAGCGCTCCGAACGGACCTCCGTGGAGCGTTCTGACGATGGTGAACAGCAGGAGGGAGGAGGCTGCGATATAGCCGCCGAAGAACAGGGCAAAAAGGGAAAAGCAGACAAGCAGTACCTTCTTGCGGGGATAGGAGTCCACAATATGGCCGGCAAACAGGCGGATGATCAGAGCTACAACCGTATAGCCCGACAGCACAATGCCCATGACATCCTTGGTGGCACCCCAGCGCTCCACCAGATAAAGCGGCAGCAGGGGTGTCAGCAGATAGAAGGCAAAGAACAGCGTGAAGTTTGCCGTCAAGACTTTGATATAGTCTTTAGTCCATAGTTTCTCCATATTTAGGGTGCAAAAATAATCATTATTTTGGTAAAAAACAAGTTATTCGGTTAAAAAAATCCTAAAACGTTTGGTTAATTGGAAATTTATGGTTATATTTGCCCCGATAAAACGGGAATTGTGCGCAGGCGCATTCAGTTGCCCCGTTGCTCTCGCATATTATAAACCAACTAAATTTTTTTTCACAATGGCAAATCGTTTTATTCTGAACGAACTTTCCTATTTCGGCCCCGGAGCCCGCAAGGAGCTTCCCGGAGTAGTTGAACGTCTGGGCTTCAAGAAAGCTCTGGTTGTAACGGACAAAGGTCTCATCAAGTTCGGTGTGGCCAAGATGGTCACCGACGTGCTCGATGACGCCAAGATCCCCTATGAGATTTTCGACGAAG
>CAJOOX010000049.1 GCA_905236195.1 uncultured Bacteroidales bacterium | reverse complement strand
GTTTCCAGTCGAACCCGACGCCTACCTGCGGGCCGAGGTCCCACTTCGAGAAATAGCTGCCCTGCTTGACGGCATAACCGATATGAAAACCGGCGTTGAGGCTGATGCGGGTGTAATAGTTGAGAGGGAAGAAATAGCGGGCCATCCCCTGAATTTCCAGATAGGATGCATGAACGGCGTTTTTATCAACCAAAACTGGACCGTTGCCCAAACTGCCGTCATAGTAGGTGAACAGTTCGCCGCCCTTTTCCATATAGTAGAAACCGGTCTGGATGCCCCACTTCCTGGAGAGGGCATGATCGTAGATGAACCCGAGATTCCAGGAATCACGCGTGTTCTTGGTTTCGGCGCTTCGGCCGAACTTTGTCGTGGAAAGGGTATAGTCGGATTTGGAGAGCCAGGAGTGGCTGTAACCTGTGGTGAATGTGAACGAGGCGCCATGGAAATAGTTGGCCTTGCGGGCCTCTTGGCGTTGCTGCACCCGTTTGGAAAATTTCTGGCCGAAAACCGGAGCCGCGCAAAGCATTCCTATGGAAAGAAGGAGTAGATGACGCAACACGAAATAAAAAAAACTAAAAGATAATAGATAGAATGTGAAAAATGCAGAGAGAGAAGACAGTTACCTCCTTTGCCCCGCCACTCACGCGGCGGAGCAAAAAAGGTTTGGTATTGTTGTGTTTTTTACTTGCCTCCGATTTTGTCGGCACTCTTTCCGCCAAGCACAACAAGGATGATGCTGGCGAGGGAAAGAACAAGACAGATGCCCAGGATGATGTGATTCAAGTCGGCTTCCTGAAGCATACCCGTGAAAAACGACACAGCCAGAATAGCGACTGTAATAATCAAGAGGAAAACACCTCCATACAATTTCAGAGTTCTCATAATTTATATCAACTTTGTTATTAGTTTTGCCATTTGGCAATTAATTTTGTGCAAATATCGTATTTTTTTTGGGATTATAAGCATAAAAAATCAAAAAAATGCATTTTAAGTCGAAAATTTAATGTATCTTTGCATCGTTTGATTCAAATAAGCTCTATTTTTTGCAAAAAATGAAGGTTTTAATATTCATTTACGAGTGGTGTATCTTCGCACCGATATTCATTTTACTCTCGGCCACGGCGGCCATAATCACCATCATCGGGTGCAAGATCGGCAACCGGGATTTCTGGGGATACTGGCCGGCCCACTTCTGGGCAAGGGCAACCTGTTGGATGTGTTTCTGTCCGGTGACCGTGGAAGGTCGCGAGAACATCGACCCCGATACCTCCTATATTTTTGTAGCTAACCACCAGAGTGCGTTTGATATCTTCTCAATCTACGGCTTCCTGAATCACAACTTCAAGTGGCTCCTCCGCAAGGAAATACACGGGATTTTTCTCGTAGGTCCCGCCTGTTCGGCCGCCGGCCATATCTGGGTGGATGCCCATGGAACAACCGGTCTGCTCTCAACCATGAAACAATGTCTCAGCACCTTGCACCACGGAATGTCACTGGTGGTATTCCCCGAGGGAACCCGCACCAAAACCGGCAAACTGGGCCGCTGGAAAAAGGGCGCTTTCGAACTCGCTGCCCTCGTGAAACTGCCCGTTGTGCCGATGACCATTGAAAATGCGTTCGACATCATGCCGAAAGGCACCCTGGTATTCCATCCCAGACGTCTGAAAATCACAATCCACAAACCCCTGGAGCCCATTTCGAAGGCTGAGGGCAAGGAAGCCGGCATTGAGCGCCTGATGAAAGAATCGCGCAGTATCATAGCCAAGCAACTCGGAGAAGAATGACTGTACCCGAACGACTGCAGTTGTTTCTCGACTCGCAGGACGTGAATGCCTACCGGGTCAACAAACAGGCAGGGCTGAGCAAGGGACTCCTGACCAAGGCGTTGCAGGGCCGCAAAGGACTGTCGTCGCAAAGCCTCGAACAGATTCTCCTCGCCTATCCCGAACTGGATGCCGACTGGCTGATGACCGGGCGCGGAGAAATGATTCGGAGCGAGAAGCCGGAAGTGAAGACCCCGCCCCTGCCCGAAGACCTCGACAGGTCGCTCTACAGAACCCTGTTATGGCATTTTTCCCTGCAGGACAATTACCAGAGTACGCATGCCGAACTGGAACGCGTCATACAGATGCTGGCCGAAACAGACGAACGGCTCGCCTCCATTAAAACACAGCTGAAAACGATTCTGTCCCTCATCGAGACCCAATGGCAGCTGCAGCCCTCGGAAGAGGGCATCTGGCGGATGAGCCTCAAAATAGCAGCAGGCGACGACGGAAGAACGACTCCTCCCCCGCAGTTGAAGGAACTTGCCGATCTGGAGGACAGAATCAGGAAGCACCTGGTGCCCGAAACGAAAAACTCTTAAGGTCAAGCGCCTTAAGAGTTTTCTTTTACAGCATTGAGATCCCGGATGATTATCCTGCGTCCGTCCATCCGGATGATACCTTCCTTCTCGAAGGCCGAAAGAGTACGGATGGCATTCGATGTCGTCATGTTGGAGAGGGCTGCAATCTCTTCACGCGACAGATAGGCATTCACGGTCGTTCCGTCACTCTCCCATCCGTATTTGTCAATCAGGAAGAGCAGAGCGTCGGCCAGACGGGCACGGATGTGTTTCTGGGTGAGGCTGACGGTGCGTTCGTCGGAGACTCCCAAATCGAGACTCAGCGCCCGGATGAAATACATGGCCAGATTGTGGTTCTGGGTGGTAATCAGTTCTATCAGCTTCATCGGAATCAGGGCCGCAATGGTATGGTCGATGGCAACGGCCGAGGTGCTGTGGGCCTGGGATGCAAAATAGCTGCGATAACCGAAGAACTCACAGGTACGTAGCAAGCGGATGATTTGCATGCGTCCGCCGGCGCCCGCCTTCTCGAGTTTCACACGACCTCTCAGGATGCAGACCAGATATTCAGAACCGTCGCCCACTTTATAGATGTGTTCTCCCTTCTCGTAGGTGCGCTGGATTGTTTCGTCCAGCAACAGATCCTGCTGTTCGATAGTCAGGAATTTCCAAATGTCCTCAAGACCCATCTGAAGGGTGACGCCGATTACATTTTTCTTAGATGTTGCAGCCATTGATATCAAGTGATATTTAAGAATATGCTGAAGAACGTATTACCATGTGAAACTGAGTCCGAGCATCGAGGTTTCCTTCATCTGCCAGTTGTCGTCGTTGGTACTGTCGTCGAATCTCGGATACAGATACAACTGGGCCGAGAAGATGTCGGACAGTTTGAGCGTGAAGGTATTTTCGAACTCGCCTAACAGGGATTCGTAACTCGTAAAGATATAGAGACGTGACGACCATTGGAACTTCTTGGAGAACTTCCATACGAGTTTGCCCGTAAGGGTAGAACCGAACTGGTTGAGCGAACGGCGGTCGGCACTGATGCCGAAAGAGGTTACATCCACCCGGTCGGGGAACTGGATATACTTCAGGTTATAGGACAACGGGGCGAGCATCAGCGAGAAAACCACGCCCTTGTCCTTGGACGTGAAGCTGTAGTCCATACCCAGACCGACGTTCAGTTCGAGAGGCGCCAGGAATGTGGATCGCAGGACGCTGGAATTGGCTTTGTAATACTCGAATACCGGCGTCTTGGCATAAAGGTTGGCCGAATAGTACCACTTCTTCCATGCCTTGTAACCGTATTTCATATTGACCGTGAACTGGTTGTCGTTCACACGGAGCGGATGAATGGTATCCGTCTTGGTGTAGTAGCTCGACAGACGGAGTTCGACCGAGGTCTCAAATGTCGTAATTTTATTCTCATCGTAGCGGGATATGTCGAGGATGTTGTCGGTGAAGAGCGTCATGTTATTCTCTCCACCCTTGTACCAGTTGCCGGAGAGGGAGGTCTGGGTCATTTGGAACGAAGTAGTCCCCTTCCAGTGCCACTTGTCGGCATGAATGCGGGGAATGTCCGACACTTCCGAATAACTCAGACTGACATTGTCGCGAATCTCTATCTGCTGGTTGTTCATCAGTCCCTTCTTGGTGATTTTCTTGCGTTCGTAGGGAATCTTGGCACTATTGCCGCGCGCCAGCTTCATCTCGCGCAGGTGCTCCGTTTCGTATTGATGGGAGGTCCATTGTCTCAAACGTGTATATGCCAACTGACGTTCGAAAAGATTCTCCCCCCCTATCTTGTCCCGGTTAGCCAAGTCGCTGAGCGAAACCGATGGGTCGCGCGGCACCTCACCGCTGACAACGAGTGGAATCTGATAGGAAGGCTGGGCGTAGGCAACCTTCTCGTCGCGGGGAACGCTTCTGACCTGGGCCATCAGGGAATCGACATTTCTCTGGAGATGGTCCAGTTCGAAGGCTTTGGTTGTCTTGACGCTGTCGACGGGATGGAAGGGATAAAGCATTCGCCACGACCGGGCCAGCACCTGGAGGCCGGTAGTGACGGACGCTATCGAATCCCTGACATAAGTTTCACGGATGATACGGGAAGCTTCCTCCACAGAATCGCGCAACCACGCTATTCTGACGGAATCCGCATCCGGGATGAAGGTGGAGTCAGCAACGATTGAGGCAGTATCCGGCTGTGGACGAAGCGTGCCCTGAGCCCGAAGGCTCAAGGCAGTACAGCTGATGAGAATACCTGTAATCAATGTTATTTGACGCATGCTATAAGCTTGTTTACCAAACACTTGGTGGAATGGGTCGGCAGTTATAGTTGGAGGCCATAATCTGACCGTAGGCGCCCGCTGAACGCAAGGCAACCAGGTCGCCGCGACTGGCGATGGGCAGAAGCTCGTTTTCGCCGAAACAGTCGGACGACTCGCAGATGGGACCTACTACATCATACCGCGACAATTCAGCGGAGGTGGAGGTCAGCACCTCGATTTTGTGGTGAGCCTGATAGAGGGCCGGACGAATCAAATCGCTCATACCGGCATCCAGAATCATGAACTTTTTGTTTACTCCTTCTTTAATATATAATATACGCGAGATGAGAGAGCCGCATTGGCAAACGACAGAGCGTCCCAATTCGAAATGAAGTTCCTGGCCTGCGCGAAGCTTGAGATGGGCGGCATAGTTGGCAAAGAAATCCGCAAAATCGGGAATCGGATTATCATCCGGAGTCTCATAGTCGCAACCCAGTCCTCCCCCGACATTGATGGTCTTGAGACGGATTCCCCGGGTTTCCACTTCATCCTGCAGCTTGTTGATACGGTCGCAAAGCATCGTGAAGGGATCCAGCTCCAAAAGCTGCGACCCGATGTGGAAATGAAGACCGGTGAGTTCGACATTGGCCAGCGTCTTGATTCTGTCAATCACCTCAGGCAACAGCTCCATCGCAATGCCGAATTTGTTTTCCGACAATCCTGTTGTGATGTATTTGTGGGTATGGGCATCCACATTCGGGTTGACTCGCAGGGCGACCCTTGCCTTCCTCCCCATCTCCCCTGCCAGCTGGTCAATCACTTCCAGTTCGGGCACGCTTTCGACATTGAAACAGGCGATGTCTTTCTCCAATGCCAGTTTAATCTCCCAATCGCTTTTGCCCACGCCGGCATAAACAATCTTAGCGGGATTGAACCCGGCGTTGAGACAGGCCTCGATTTCCCATCCGCTCACACAGTCGCAGCCCAGTCCGCTCTGCTGTACAATACTCAGCAGGGTCGGGTCCACATTGGCCTTGACGGCATAATGAACGTGGAAATGAGGATAGCAAGCAGCTTCCCGGTTAATGGTGTCGAGCGTGGATTCCAACAGACGGCGGTCGTAATAATAGAACGGAGTCTGTAATGTCCGGAACTTGGAAACGGGGAAATTCATCGGCTGGAATTTGAGGGGAATAATTATTTGAAAAGATGTTCGGAAAGGAGACGGAGAGCACGTTCCTTGTCCTCCTTGCGGATGAGGATAGAGATGTTATAGTTCGAACCGCCGTAGCTGATCATGCGGACGGGAATGTCCTTCAGGGCCTCTACGACAGAACTTTCGAAACCGAGGTTGTCCCATTCCATATCGCCTACGACACAGATGATGACCAGGTTCTTGTCAACCGTCACCGAACCGAATTTCTTCAACTCGGTCACAATCTCGTCCAGTTTGTTCTCCTTGTCGATGGTCAAAGAAACGCCCACCTCGGAAGTGGTAACCAGATCGACGGGGGTCTTGAAATCCTCGAACACCTCGAACACCTTGCGCATGAAGCCGTAAGCCATCAGCATGCGCGACGACTTGATTTTGATGGAGATGATACCGTCCTTGGCTGCCACAGCCTTGATTTTGTCTTTCTCGGTCTGGTTGCTGATGGTCGTGCCGGGAGCCTCGGGCTGCATGGTGTTAAGCAGACGCACGGGGATGTTAAACATTCTTGCGGGGGTGATGCAT
>CAJOOX010000048.1 GCA_905236195.1 uncultured Bacteroidales bacterium | reverse complement strand
TGGGCGGCTTTCAGATCCTTGGCCGCAGGATAACTGCACCCGATTTCAGCCATCAGACCGCGCTCGCTCTTGTCGTGGCAATAGTAGGAAAGCATCAGGTTTGAGAAGAACGTGAAGAGCATGCTCAGGGTAACCACCAGCGGATTGTTCTTGGGATTTTTTTCGAAATACTGTCGTATTCTTTCCATCTTGGACAAATCCCGTGCTGCAATAGCCGACTGCAGTTCCCAGTTGTTGTATTCCTTCGACACGCCGATATGGGCCGAAACATCGTCTATCGTGATGTTTTTGCCCTTGATCGAGAGCTCCAGTTTACTGACTTCCGAGAAGACGCGCGACAGGTCCTCGCCCACACTTTCGCACAGGGCCGTCAGGGCTTTTTCCTCGATGGTGTACCCTTGGGAACGCAGTTCGCCGAGCACGACCTTAGGCAACTCGTAGGAACGTATTTTCTTGCTTTCCATACACACCCCCTTGTCGGCAAAAAGTTTATATACCTTTTTACGGGCATCGAAACTTTTTCCTTTATATGTCACCACAAAGACGGTCGACGCGGACGGCTGTTCAAGATAATAGCTCAGGTCGTCGATATTGATGTTCCGCTCCAGCTGCTGGGCTTCACGCAGCATCACCAGCTGCCGTTCGGCCATCATTGGATAGCGCCGGCAGGCCGTGATGACTTCGGCAAGTGTGCCCTGACGGTTCACGTCCGAGGCATACAGCTGCGTCAGATTGAAATCTTTCTCTTCATCCGTCAATACCCGTTCGAGCAGAAGGTCCGTAATCCGGTCGATATAATACGACTCTTCTCCATGCAGCAGATACACCGGTTGGAATTCCCCAGCCAGTATATCACGGCGAATATCTTCAAAATTCGACGATTTAGCCATGCTTTATTTGGTTATTTCAAAAAAAAACTGTATCTTCGCACCATGAAATTTCCATCATTGAATCTGCCCCCTTGCCGACTGCGCACCCGGCTGAACCCCGCAGGTTGGACCGAGGTGTGGGATTCCCAGCGCAAAAAATATGTCAAACTCACCCCCGAAGAATGGGTCCGCCAGCACTTTGTCCGTTACCTCATCGACCATTTGGGCTATCCCGCCGGCGTGATTGGCAACGAGATACAGATTGCTGTGGGAAATACCGCCAAACGTTGCGACTCCGTGGTGTTCTCCTCCGAAGGCAAACCCCTCGTCATTCTGGAGTACAAGGCGCCTCAGGTGGAGTTGACTCAGAAGGTGTTTGATCAGATTGTCCGCTATGACACGGCTCTTCAGGTTCCGTATCTTGTGGTGAGCAATGGGCATCAGCACTACTGCTGTCGTCTGCGGACTGAGGAACATCGCTTTGAGTTTCTGCAGGCGATTCCCCGTTGGGAAGAAATTCAGCCGTGACATCCGCCAGTTTCTGATCCTCCACCCTCAACACTCGTCCCGGGAAGGACTCTATCATGCTGAGGTTGTGGGTCGACATCACTACGGCCGTACTGCCTTCCTTGGCTATGGCCCAAAGCAGGCTCACGATATTGCGGCCCGTATCGGAATCCAGATTCCCCGTAGGCTCGTCGGCCAGGATGACCGAGGGGGCATTGAGCAGCGAACGGGCTATCACCACACGCTGCTGTTCGCCACCCGAGAGTGTATTCGGCATACGGTAGCCTTTGCTCTCCATACCCACTTGCTCCAGCACATTCTTAATACGGTCGTCCATTTCCGGTTTCTTGGTCCAACCCGTCGCTTTGAGCACAAAGCGGAGATTCTCTTCCACCGTGCGGTCGGTGAGCAATTGGAAATCCTGAAAGATAATACCTAATTTGCGACGCAGGGCAGGCACCTGTTTGGATTTCAGGTGCGCCAGGTTAAAATCGAAGACCCTGGCCTCTCCGGCCGCTACAGGCAGTTCCGCATAGATGCTTTTCAGCAGGGAACTCTTGCCTGAGCCGACTTTTCCAATCAGGTAGATAAACTCGCCGGGCTTCACATCGAAGTCGATACCTCGGAAGAGCGTCTGCTCCTCCCGCGCCAGCGTTACATTCTTATATTCTATCAGTCGTTCCATTGTTCAGGGAGCGGCATTCCGTCCGCCTTTTTTTAGTGTTTCACCCAACCCTCTTTGTGGCGTTCCCGCAGTTCCTGAGCCAGCTGTTCGATACGCAGGCCCTTTGACGTGAGGAGCACGATGAGGTGATAAATCATATCCGAAGCCTCATACACCAGACGTTCGTTGGTGCCGTTGGTAGCTTCGATTACGGCTTCGAGGGCTTCTTCTCCCACCTTCTGGGCCATACGATTCACGCCACTCTTGAAGAGGCTCGTCGTGTAGCTGCCTTCCGGCATCTCGCGATAGCGCTTCTCGATAAAGTCCTGCAGATAGCTCAGGAAGTTGAGGTCTCCCTTGTTTTCTTCGTCCCAGCACGTGTCGGCGCCGGTGTGGCACACCGGACCGTCGGGATTCGCCTTAATCAGCAGCGTGTCGTTGTCACAGTCCGCCAGTATTTTCACTACGTTGAGGAAATTGCCGGAGGTCTCGCCTTTGGTCCAAAGGCAGTTTCGCGAACGCGACCAGAAGGTCACCTTGCCGGTTTCCAGGGTTTTGCGATAGGCTTCCTCATTCATAAAACCGAGCATCAGAACCTTGGCGGTCACATTGTCCTGAATGATGGCCGGAATCAGTCCGCCCATTTTTTTGAAATCCAATTCCATATTCTGTTTGTTTTTATCTGTTCTTTTCTGATTCGGGGGCACTTCAGACTCTCACGTGAATACCCTCGTCTTTCAAATATTGTTTGAGTTCATTGATGGGAATTTCTCCGAAGTGGAACACCGATGCGGCCAGGGCGGCATCCGCCTTGCCTTCGGTGAACACATCCCGGAAATGTTCCTTCTTGCCGGCTCCGCCCGACGCGATGATGGGGATCGAGAGCAGGTCGTGCAGACGGGCCAGCGCCTCGTTGGCAAACCCCGTCTTCTCGCCGTCGTGGTTCATCGACGTGAAGAGTATCTCGCCCGCCCCGCGTTCCTGAGCTTCGCGGGCCCATTCGAATAGGGTCCGTTCCGTAGGCACACGTCCTCCGTTCAGGTAGCAGCGCCACGTTCCGTCTTCTTCCCGGCGGGCATCAATGGCGCATACGCATTCCTGACTGCCGAACCGGGTGGCAATCTCGGTGATTAGTTCGGGACGGCGTACTGCCGACGAATTCACACTCACCTTGTCGGCTCCGGCGGCCAGCAGCCGTTCCACGTCGCCGAGTTCGTGGATACCGCCGCCCACGGTGAAGGGGATGTTCACCTCAGCGGCTATGCGCTCCACCAGGGAGGTAAACGTCTTCCGCCCCTCGTGGCTGGCCGTGATATCGAGATACACCAGTTCGTCAGCTCCCAGCTCACTGTACTGTCGTCCCAGCTCTACGGGGTCGCCCGCATCGCGGAAATTGACAAATTGGACGCCTTTCACCGTTTTGCCGTCTTTGACGTCGAGACAGGGAATGATTCTGCGGGTCAGCATGACTGGGTCTGTTTGAGTTGATACGTCTCCAGCTCTTTCATCGTGATACGGCCTTCGTAGATGGCCTTGCCGATGATGACGGCCGGAACACCCGTTTCTTCCAGGCGGGCCACGTCGTTGATGCAGGAAACACCGCCGGATGCGGTCACATGCAGTCCGGGATGCAGAGCCAGCATGTCTTTATACAGTTCAATCGAGGGCCCCGTCATCATGCCGTCGCGCGAGATGTCGGTTGAGATGACTCGCTTCACTCCGCGCGACACATAACTCTCCAAGAAGGTCTCCCAGCGGGCATCGCTCTCTTTGGTCCAGCCCATCGAGGCGATTTTGCCGTCCTTGATGTCGGCGCCCAGGATGATTTTGTCGCCTCCGTACTGCCCGATCCAGTTCAGGAAGAGGAGGGGCTGCTGGACGGCGATGCTGCCTGCGGTCACACGGGTGGCGCCGCACTCAAAGGCCGTCGTCAGGTCTTCGTCGC
>CAJOOX010000047.1 GCA_905236195.1 uncultured Bacteroidales bacterium | reverse complement strand
GGAGTTCTACCCTTCGGAATGCCGTCTCCACTGGCTCATCGGTTCCCACCGCGAACCCTGTGTGAGTGCCAGCAAGCCGGTCCGTAATTTCACATCCAACAATTTTGCCGTACGTCGTGACTTCTTCCTGGCCCATCCCTTCGACGAGACCATCCGTACCTACGGCCACGAGGATACCCTCTTCGGTTTTCAGGCCTCACGCGAAGGCGCCCGCTATGTCTATGTCAACGCACCGGTCATCCACGACTCCCTCGACAGCAATGCCGACTTCCTGTCCAAGACGGAACAGGGTGTCCGCAACCTGGCGGCCATCGAACGCAGACTCCTCCCCGACGAAGTGGATCGCATCCCTCTCCTCCGGGCTAAGAACCGACTCCTCACCCTCGGTCTGCTGGGCGTACTCCGGACTCTCGCTCCCGTCCTGCTGCCGCTGCTCAAACGCTTACTTTTGTCACCGCTAAGGTCTCTGAAAGCCTTCGATTTGTACAAAATCACCCTCATGAGCACACTTTTTTGACATTTTTTTTGGCAGTTTGGACGGAAATGACTATATTTGCACACAAATAACACATTTATGATTAAAAAACTTTTCTCTGTTATTGCCTTTGCCCTGGCTGTGCTCCTCGTTCTTACGAGTGCCGGCGAGAAGAAACCTGTCACCGTCTTCATGATCGGCGACTCCACAATGGCCAACAAGCCTCTCGACAACGACAATCAGGAACGAGGTTGGGGACAGATGCTCTCCGGTTATTTCACCTCCGACGTTGTGGTCGACAATCATGCCGTGAACGGCCGTTCCTCCCTCTCCTTCATCAACGAGGGACGCTGGGATGCCGTCATCGGCAAGGTACAGCCCGGCGACTATGTCATCATCCAGTTCGGCCACAACGACGAGAAACCGAAACCGGACCGCCACACCGAACCCGGTTCGACGTTCGATGACAACCTCCGCCGTTTCTGTCGCGAGACGATGGCCAAAGGAGCCACGCCCATTCTCATGAATGCCATCGTGCGCCGCAACTTCATTCCCAATCCGGAGGACAAGGACGATGCTTTCGGCAAGACCGACGAGAAAGAGAAGCCCCAGCCCGTCGAGGGCGATACGCTCGTCGAGACCCACATCCTCACACGTGCCGACGGTTCGAAAGCCAACTACCTGTTGCCGCCAGCTACCGTCGCCCGCGAACTGGGTGTGCCCTTTGTCGATATGAACCGCATCACCCACGACTACATCGAACGGCTCGGACCCGTGGAATCCAAGAAACTGTTCTGCTGGATTGAACCTAACACCAATATTGCGGCCATCAAGGGTCGCAAAGACAATACGCACCTCAACATCCGTGGCGGACGCATCATCGCCGGCCTGGCTGCCGATGCTCTGGCCGAGACCGTGCCTGGTCTGCGTCCCTTCATTCGTCGCACCGACTTTGTGGTCGCCAAGGATGGTTCTGGCGATTTCTTCACCGTCCAGGAGGCCTTCGACGCTGTGCCCGATTTCCGCAAACAGACCACAACCATCCTGCTCCAGCCCGGTGTCTATGAGGAGAAACTCGTCCTGGCCGAGAGCAAACAGAACGTACACCTCATCGCTCGCGAGGACGGTGCTTGCATCCTTTCCTACGGCAACTGTGCCAAAACGCTCAACCGCTTTGGCGAGGAGGTCGGCACCTCCGGCTCTTCGTCTTGCTATATCTATGCCCCCGGCTTCACGGCCGAAGGCATCACCTTCCGCAACAGTGCCGGTCGCGTGGGACAGGCCGTGGCCCTCTTTGTCAAGGGTGACCGTGCCGTTTTCCGCCGCTGCCGTTTCCTGGGCAATCAGGACACTCTCTATCCCCACGGCGAGAGTGACGAAGGCGCGCTCCAGACCCGCGAATACTATGAGGACTGCTATATAGAGGGCACTGTGGACTTCATCTTCGGATGGGCCACCTGCGTCTTCAACCGCTGTCATCTCCACATGACCTCCAATGGCTACTATACGGCAGCCTCAACGCTGCAGGGTCAAACCGGTTTCGTGTTCCACAACTGCTGCCTCACCGCCGACGAAGGTGTCCTCTCCTACCTCGGCCGTCCCTGGCGGCCCTACTCCAACGTCGTCTTCATCAACTGCGAGATGGGCGCAAACATCCGTCCCGAGGGATGGCACAATTGGGGAAAGACCGCCAACGAAGCCACTGCCCGTTATTTCGAGTATGGTAACACCGGACCCGGTGCCGACACCTCCCGTCGCGTCTCCTGGTCCCGTCAGATCTCCCCCTCCGAAGCCGCAGCCTTCTCAATCGAAAAAGTACTTGCCGGCTCCGACAACTGGAATCCCGCCGGAAAATAAAACTATCCCGTCATAACGGAATAACGTCATAACGATATAACGATATAACGCAAAAAATAATCGGAAAAAAAATATGAAAATCCTCTCCCTCTTCGCCACCACCTTGGTACTCCTCACAGCATGCAGCGCAAAACCCGGGACCCAGAGTGAACCCAACTCCGTCCGCATGGTCCAGTCCGAGATTGTCCGCATGCCCTCTGCCCGGGAGATTGACTTCAACACGCGGCTCAGGTGGAACTACACCCATGGTCTCGAGTTGCAAGCAATGCTCATGACCGCTCGTCAGTATCCCCAGCTCGATGCCACAGTGGCCGACTACGTACGTGGATACATGGACTCTATCATCACCCCCGACGGACAAATCCTCACCTATAAACTCAGCAACTACACGCTCGACCACATCAACCCCGGCAAGATGATGTTCATGTGGTACGACCGCACGGGCGATCCCCGTTTCCGGACGGCCCTCGATACCCTCTATAGCCAGCTCACCACCCATCCCCGTGTGTCGGAGGGCGGTTTTTGGCACAAGAAAGCCTATCCCTGGCAGATGTGGCTCGACGGCATCTACATGGAGGCGCCCTTCTATGCGCAGTATGCCCAACGCTTCCTCTCCGACTCGGTTAGAGACGCTGCCTTCGACGATGTGGTACGGCAGTTTACCGTCATCGCACGTCACACCTACGACCCCGCTAACGGTCTCTATCGCCACGCTTGGGATGAGAGCCGTCAGCAGCAATGGGCCGACTCAGTAACCGGACAGGCGCCCCACGTCTGGGGACGTGCCCTCGGCTGGTTCGCAATGGCGATGGTCGATGTGCTCGACTTCCTGCCCGTCGACTACAGCGGACGTGATTCCATTCTCGCTATTCTCCGTCCCCTCGCCGGGAGTCTCGTCAAGATTGAAGACCCCGCGACGGGTGCCTGGTACCAGGTTCTCGACCAGGGACAGCGCGAGGGCAACTACCTCGAGACCAGCTGTACCGCCATGTTTGCCTACACCTTCCTCAAGGGTGCCAAACAGGGCTATCTCCCCGACGAATACTGGGACCGCGGCATTCGTGCCCTCGAGGGGCTCAATACTCACTTCATCCGTCAGGATGACGACGGCACCATATCCCTCACCCGCGTATGCGGCGTGGCCGGTCTGGGCGGCAAACCCTACCGCGACGGGTCCTTCGACTATTACGTCAACGAAATCATCCGCGACAACGATCCCAAGGGCGTCGGTCCCTACATCATGGCCAGCCTTCTGGCTGAGGCCGGACGCTAGGCTCCTCCGCTCTGTCTCTAATAACAACCATAAAATCAATCAATGTTCCAGTTTCTCCAGGCCAAACATCGCGACACTTACATCCATCTGGCCTTCAAACATTGGGTTAGTCCCAGTCGCGTCTATGCAGTTGCTCATGGTGACCACACCAGGAACAAACGTGAAAAAGCAGTACAGCAGGAACTTGTCGAACTTGGCATTATGCACAGACGGCATGAACACCACCATCACCACGAAGCGGATGCCCCTAAGGCCGCCGCTCCGGCTACTCCGCAGGCTCCGGTTTCGGAATCTGCCCCTGCATCTGCTCCGGCAGCATCTCCTTCCGTTGAACCTGAAATCCGACCTGCCCCCTCGCAGGAATGAATGTACTGATTCTTCTGTTATCGGCTCTCACGGGCCTGCCCCAGGCGGCCCGTTCCGACACCACCCGCGTCCAGCAGGAGGAGTTGGAGGAAGTTGTCGTTGTGGCCAACGATGCCGGACGGCGTGTTTCCTCGCTTCAGTTGGGAGCCGAACAGATGCAAGTACGTGACATCACCAGCCGGCCCGCCCTCTTCGGCGAGGCCGATGTTATGCGTTCGCTCCAGCTCCTGCCGGGCGTCAAGGCCGAAAGCGATGCTTCATCCAACTTCCAGGTGCGCGGCGGCACAGCGGCCCAGAACAGCATTCTTCTCGATGAGGCTCCCGTCTATAATGTGGGCCATCTGGCCGGTCTCTTCTCGGCCTTCAACGACAACGCGCTGGCCGGAGCCACCCTCTACAAAGGGCTGGCTCCCGCCCGCTATGGCGGTGCGTCGTCGGCCGTCTTCGACATCACGAGCCGTGCCGGACGCAGAGACGCCTGGGGCGGCAATGTCGGCATCGGACTACTGTCGGCCAAGGCCTCTGTCGAGGGTCCCCTGTTACGCGACCGGCTTTCGATGCTCCTCAATGCGCGGCGTTCCTATGCCGACCTTTTCTTCAAACTCAGCAACAAGTACCGCAACAACGAGCTCTATTTTTTCGATGCCAACTTGAAGCTCAACTGGACTGTTAACGACGGGCATACCCTGCAGCTCTCCGCCTTTGTCAGCAAGGACCGCACGGCCGTGAGTGATCTTGTGGCAGTCGATTGGCGCAACATGACGACCAGTCTCCAGTGGCTCTTCCGTTCGCACCGTACCGAGGCGAAAACATCCCTCTTCGTCTCGTCCTACGATATGGACAACAGCATCCGACTCCTGGACTCCGACCAGAACTACCGCGGACACATCCGCCATACGGGCCTCAAGCACAACGTCCGCATCACGGCCGGTCGCCATGAGTTCAACGCCGGAGCACGTACCATGCTCACCGATGTCAAGTCGGCCGAATGGGAGATTCTCTCCAGCCACGAGGTCGAACGACGCAAGGCTTGGGACAATAGCGCATGGGCCGAATGGCAGTACGACACACCGGCACGCAGCTTCACCTTCATGGCGGGCGTACGGGCGGGTGCGTTCTCGGCATTGGGCGGACCGTTCTACTACGACATCGATGCCGACGGCAATATCACGTGGATCCACCGTCGCCGCGAGTGGCGGCCTGTCAAGACGTGGGTCTCGGTCGAACCGCGCGTCTCCGTCCTTTGGCGCCCATCCCCTCAGCTCAGCGTCAAGGCGGGCTACAGCCGCACCTCCCAGCCCGTGCATGCCCTTCGCAACCAGGATACCTCGACCCCATTCGACCGCTATGCTGTCAGCTCCAACCTGCTGCGACCCCAGCTGGCCGATCAGGTGGGGCTGGGCTTCTTCTGGATGATGCCCTCGCGCGACTACGACGTTTCCGTC
>CAJOOX010000046.1 GCA_905236195.1 uncultured Bacteroidales bacterium | reverse complement strand
TTATTTTATATTTCATATTAAAATTACCTTTCCCGTGCTGCTCAGCAAGTCCCCCTTTCCTTCAGGAGAGGGCCGGGAAGAGGCGTAAGGCCGGGAAGAATCTTATCCCCTGACCTGTCCGTCTCCTTCTATTATATATTTATAGGTGGTTATTTCGGGAAGGGCCATCGGACCGCGCGCATGGAGTTTCTGGGTGGAAATACCAATTTCGGCACCGAATCCGAACTGGGCTCCGTCGGTCCAGGAAGTAGGCAGGTTGGTATAGACGCATGCGGCATCTGTCATCGTCCGGAACAGCCGTAATGCCTCTTCGTCTTCGCTGACAATAGCTTCGGAATGCTTCGACGAATAGCGGGCAATGTGTTCCAGCGCTTCCTCTATCGTGGAAACCGCACGGATTGCCATCTTATAGTCCAGCATCTCCATTCCGAAATGCTCGGGAGTAGCATGTTCCAGCAGGTGGGCAGGATATTTGCCCTCCAACGCCTGATAGGCGTCCTCGTCGGCAAAGATAATGACATTCTTCTCCTGCATCTTCTCGACCAACGCGGGCAGGTCGTTCAGGCGCTGACGGTGAATGACCAGACAGTCCAGGGCGTTGCAGACCGATACACGACGAGTTTTGCCATTATAGACAATGGCGGCACCTTTCGTCAGATCGCCATCTTTGTCAAAATAGGTATGACAGACACCGGCTCCAGTTTCAATCACGGGAATACGCGAATTGTCACGCACGAAATTGATCAGTCTGGCCGAACCGCGCGGTATCACCAGATCGACCTTTCCCACGGCATTCAGCATTTCGTTGGTAGCCTCATGGTCGTTGGGTAGCAGCGTACAGCACGCCTCCGAAAGGCCGGTTGTGCCCAGCACCCTGTGGATTATACGGACAATGGCCTCATTTGTGTCTGCAGCTTCCTTGCCGCCTTTGAGCACACAGGCCGATCCGGCTTTCAGACAAAGGGAAAAGACATCTGGCGTCACATTGGGACGGGCTTCATAAATCACACCGATGACTCCGAACGGAACGCTTACCTTGCGGATGCGCATGCCGTTGGGACGAACTGTGTCCGTCAGCACTTTGCCCAAGGGAGAGGGCAGCGATGCCACATTACGCATGTCGGAGGCGATGCCGTGAATACGGTCTTCGTTCAGTAGCAGACGGTCGTAGAATGCATATGTCCTATCCACACGCGACAAATCCTGCTGATTGGCGGCAAGAATCTGTGCCATATCTTCTTCCAGGGCATCTGCCAATTGCAGTAACACGTCATTGATCTCCGTTTCGGTTTTACGAAGGAGGGAAAGCGAAGCGGAACGGGCCGCCAGTAACAGTTCTTCAATCATTGTGTATTTATAATAAATGTAATTCTAATATAAAAAAACCAAATATAATATAACCAATATAATATTGAAATTCAGAACAGGGGATAGGGATTGTAATCCAACAGGACCGGACGGCCGGCTTCCAACGATGCCTGAACATCGATAAGACGCTGGTTGGACGAGCCCCGGAACAGCAGATTGGTGTCTCGCAATGTCTGTACGAAAGGCCCGTCGACGAGGACATCGATGTAGGGCAGAATCTGCGACATCTGCGCATCGGCTTCAACTTCCTCATACAGGAAACCGGTGTAGCACCAGATGTTGCGATACAGTTCCGTTTTGATGCGGCGGGCCAGGGCGGTAAAGGCGGGAGCCTGATACAGCGGGTCGCCTCCCGAGAACGTCATGCCGCCTTCGGTGACCTGCAGACGCTGGAAAACTTCATCCACCGTGAGCTCCTCCCCTGCCGACATCGGCCACGTCTCCGGATTGTGACATCCCGGGCAACCATGACGGCATCCTGCAGCATAGATGCTGGTTCGCCATCCGGGACCGTCGGCCGTTGTATCCACCAGAATGCGCATGATTCTTATTTTCATGGTGCGAAGATAATAAAAATCTGAATATAAAGATAGCAAATGACCATAAAAAACAATTTTTTCATACGTTTTTGCAATTATTTGCACCTTTTGCGTACTTAAATCGCAAAAAAAATGATATATTTGCAACTTGAATGATAAAATCGTCAAATAGTAAAATAGTATAATCGTCAAATAGTAAAATAATGCACGTACTGAAATTTGGAGGCACCTCCGTAGGGTCTATTGCAAGTATCAAGAATGTGAAAGCCATCGTGGAAGGCCGGAAAGAACCCACTATTGTCGTTGTTTCGGCATTGGGCGGCATAACGGACCGTCTCATTCTGACAGCCAACAAGGCAGCTGCAGGCGATGAATCCTTTCACGACGAATACAACTTCATCCTCCAGCGTCACCTCGACGTTGTGAGTGGTCTGCTGACCGACGGAAGGCTCGAGGTGGTTATGGACTTTGTCAAAAAGACCCTCGACGAACTTTATAATATCTATAAAGGCATCTATCTGATCCGTGAACTTTCGTCCAAGACCCTAGCCACGGTCGTAAGCTACGGTGAAAGGATTTCATCGCGTATCGTGGCCACCGTGATTGACGATGCGGAATGGGTGGATTCGCGCGACATTATCAAAACATCGAAGATATGGGACAAAAACGTCTGCAACTTCGAGATGACCAACCCCCTGGTCAGGAAATATCTGGCCAATGCCAGCCACAAGGTCGTCATGGGCGGTTTTATCTCCAAAGACGGCGATACCGGCGAGGTAACCAACCTGGGCCGCGGCGGCTCGGACTACACGGCAGCCATTGTCGCTGCGGCCCTGAATGCCGAGATGCTGGAGATTTGGACTGACGTGGACGGATTCATGACGGCCGACCCCCGTGTCATCAACTCGGCTTATGTCATCAATGAGCTCAGCTTTGTCGAGGCCATGGAGCTTTGCAACTTCGGCGCCAAGGTTATCTATCCCCCGACCATCTTCCCCGTATTCCACAAGAATATCCCGATTGTCATCAAGAATACGTTCAATCCCGAAGCCAAGGGTACCCTGATTCACGGAACGCCCAAACATGAGGACGGCAAGATTATCAAGGGTATCTCCTCGATCAATGACACCTGTCTCGTTACCATCGAAGGTATGGGCATGGTGGGTGTGATCGGCGTCAACAAACGCATCTTCCGGGCATTGGCCGATGAAGGCATTTCCGTCTTCCTCGTTTCGCAGGCATCCTCCGAAAGTTCCACGACCATCGGTCTGAAGAACGGTGATGCGGAACATGCCGTAGCCATACTCAAACAGGAATTCAAAGAGGAAATCGAACTGGGCGAAATCTCGGGTATCCGTGCAGAACACGAACTGGCAACCGTTGCCATCGTGGGCGAAAAGATGAAATCAACGCCCGGCATCGCCGGTAAACTCTTCCGGATTCTCGGTTTGAACGGCATCAACGTTATCGCCTGTGCCCAGGGCGCCAGCGAGACCAACATCTCGTTCGTTATCGAGAAAGCGAGTCTGCGCAAGACCCTCAACGTCATCCACGACTCCTTCTTCCTTTCGGAATACAACGTTCTCAACGTCTTCCTCGTCGGCGTGGGGCTTGTGGGCCGCAACCTTTTGGCCCAAATCCGCAACCAGCAGGCCTATTTGCTCCAGCACAAGAACCTGCAGTTGCGTATTGTGGGTCTTGCCAACAGCCACAAATGCATTTTCTCGACCGACGGCATCGATCTCGACAATTGGGAAGCCGAACTCGAAGCCTCCCAGAATCTGACTTCGCCCGACATGCTCAAGGATACAATCATCGGCATGAACATGTTCAACAGCGTGTTTGTCGACTGTACCGCATCCAAGGACATCGCCTCCATCTACCTGGCCCTGCTCCAGTCGAACGTCAACGTGGTATGCGCCAACAAGATCGCGGCTTCGTCCGACTATCAGAACTATATCGCGCTGAAGAGCACCGCCCGTCGCAAGGGTGTCAAATATCTCTTCGAGACCAATGTGGGTGCAGGTTTGCCCATCATCAATACAATCAATAATCTCATCAACTCCGGCGACGACATCCTGAAGATTGAGGCCGTTGTGAGCGGAACGCTCAACTACATCTTCAACGTCCTCTCCAAAGACATTCCGATGTCGAAAGCCATTGCGATGGCCAAGCAGGCCGGTTATGCCGAACCCGATCCGCGCAACGACCTGAATGCCTCAGATGTGATTCGCAAGATTACGATTCTGAGCCGAGAAGCCGGCTATCGCATCTCCACCGAAGACGTCGAGAAACATCTCTTTATTCCGGACCGGTACTTCGAAGGTTCGGTCGATGAGTTCTGGAGCATGATTCCGGAACTGGATACCCATTTCGAAGAGATGCGTCAGGAGGCCGAGAGCAAAGGCTGCCGCTACCGGTTTGTAGCAACGTTAGAAAACGGCAAGGCTCGTGTCGAACTCAAAATGGTGGATGCTTCCCACCCATTCTACCGGCTGGAAGGCTCCAACAACGTCATCCTTCTCACCACCGCCCGCTACAAGGAATATCCGATGGAAATCAAGGGGTACGGTGCCGGTGCCGCTGTGACCGCAGCAGGTGTGTTTGCCGACATTATCGGCATTGCGAACATCCGATGATGATAATATATAAAGCAATAACAAGTTCGGTGCGAAACCCTTGTGGGCAACTTTAATATAAATAATAAATAATATAAAAGTGAAATACTTAATCATACTGGCAGACGGCGCTGCCGATGAGCCTTGTGAAATACTGGGCGGCAAAACGCCGTTGATGGCAGCCACCAAGCCCCATATCGACCGCCTGTGCAAAGAAGGTGCTGTGGGTCGTTTGGAAACCGTGCCCGCAGGCTTTCATCCCGGTTCCGAAATCGCCCATCTCGGTTTGTTGGGCTACGATATCGGCAAGGTATTCGAAGGCCGTGGCAGTCTGGAAGCCGCGTCTATGGGCATCCCGATCGACGACGGAGAGGTGGCAATGCGTTGCAACCTGATTTGCATCACCCCCGACGGTATCATCAAGAACCATAGCGCCGGCAACATCTCGAATGAGGAAGCCGAGATCCTGATCAATTATCTCAACGAACAGTTGGGTGACGACCGGGTGCGTTTCTTCCCCGGCGTGAGCTACCGACACCTTTTAAAAATAAAGGGAGGAAACAAAATGGTGGACTGCACTCCGCCACACGATGTGCCCGGTCAGACCTTCCGCGACAAACTGCCCCGTGCGTCCAAACCCGAGGGTGAAGAAACGGCAAAACTGCTCGACCAACTGATTCTCAAGTCGATGGAGATTCTCCCCAAGCATCCCATCAACCTGCAACGTGCCGCCGAGGGCAAAGACATGGCTACGGCCATTTGGCCATGGAGCCTGGGCTATCGTCCTTCGATGGAACCGATGACTTCGACATTTCCCATCCGGACAGGCTCTGTAATTTCGGCCGTCGATCTCATTTTCGGAATCGGCGTCTATGCCGGTCTCGACAAGGTGGAAGTGCCGGGTGCTACCGGACTTTGGGACACCAACTACGAGGGCAAATGCGAGGCTGCGCTCCGTGAACTCAAAACCAAGGATTTTGTGTTCCTCCACGTGGAGGCAACCGATGAAGCCGGCCACGACGGCAATCCCGAACTGAAGACCCGTTGTGTGGAATACCTCGACCAGCGTGTCGTCAAACGCGTCATGGAGGAGATTTCCACCTGGAACGAGCCTGTCCGTATCGCCATGCTGCCCGATCATCCCACTCCCTGCCGTCTGCGCACCCATTCCATGACGCCCGTCCCCTTCTTCATTTGGGAACCCGGCACTGTTAAGGCCGATTCTGTGGAAACCTGGAACGAAGATACGGCATTCAACGGTCGCCTGGGCCTGCTCAAAGGAGACCAATTTATCAAAACATTCTTTCAAGAAAAACTATGAAGTATTACAGCACTAACGGTAAAGCTCCCGAAGCTTCACTTTCCGAAGCGGTTATCAAGGGGCTGGCTCCCGACAAGGGACTCTACATGCCTGAAACCATCAATCCTCTTCCCGAGGCTATCTTCGACACAATAGAGAATCTGTCCTTCCACGATATAGCCTACGAGGTGGCCAAGGCCTTCTTCGGCGAAGATGTGCGGGAGAAGGATCTCAAACAGATTGTTCGCGACACCCTCGCTTTCGATGTACCACTCGTCAGGGTCAACGACCGTATTTTCTCGCTCGAACTGTACCACGGCCCCACGGCAGCGTTCAAGGATGTAGGAGCCCGTTTCATGGCCCGTCTCCTCTCCTACTTTGTCAAACAGCAGAAACAGACCCGTGACGTACATGTGCTGGTGGCTACCTCTGGTGATACCGGTTCGGCTGTTGCCAACGGTTTCCTGGGTGTTCCCGGCATCAAGGTCTGTGTGCTCTACCCCAAGGGAAAGGTAAGTGCCATTCAGGAGAAACAGTTCACTACGCTCGGCCAGAACATCACCGCTGTCGAGGTGGATGGTGTCTTCGACGACTGTCAGCGCCTGGTGAAGGATGCCTTCATGGATGAGGAACTCAACAGCAAGTATTTCCTCACCTCGGCCAACTCCATCAACGTGGCACGTTTCCTGCCCCAGGCATTCTACTATTTCTATGCCTACGCCCAGTACAAGAAACTCGGGTTCGGCGACAAACCCGTTATCTGTGTTCCCTCGGGCAACTTCGGCAACATCACGGCAGGCCTGTTCGGCTACAAGATGGGGCTCCCCGTCAAGCGTTGGATTGCAGCCAACAACCGCAACGATATCTTCTATCAGTATCTCAAGACGGGCGAATATCTCCCCCGTCCCAGCATCCAGACTCTGGCCAACGCCATGGATGTAGGCGATCCTTCCAACTTCGCCCGCATCCTGGCCCTCTACGACAAGAGCTACCCCGCCATCAAGAAGGATATATCCGGAGCCACCTATACCGACGAACAGATTCGCAAGGCTATCTCAACCTGCCTCACCGACAACGGATATCTGCTCGATCCCCACGGCGCATGCGGCTATCAGGCCCTGCACGACAACCTGGCTTCCAACGAACACGGCATCTTCCTCGAAACCGCCCATCCGGCCAAATTCAAACAGACCGTCGAGGATGTCATCGGCAAGGAAGTCGAGATTCCAG
>CAJOOX010000045.1 GCA_905236195.1 uncultured Bacteroidales bacterium | reverse complement strand
TTTTTTCGTAACTTTGCACCGCCAAAATGGAAAATTCTTTCCTTTGAGGCATATTTTTCAACAAAATGAGACAAATTCTTCCATTTATAATAGTTTGTTTCGCCTTTTCGGCACTTTTCTCCTGCATGGACGATAAGAAAACGGTGACGGAAGACGAGACCCTTGAAGGTAACGTACCGGGCATGGTTACTCGCGATGTGTCCATGCAGGTGAGCGACTCGGGGGTGATTCGGTATCTGGCCACCGCTCCGCTGTGGAAAAACTACAGCCTGGATGCATCGAACCGCTACCAGTATTTCCCGGAAGGCATCCACATCGTCATGGTTGACTCGTTGCTGAACCCGGAGGCCAGCATTGTGGCTGACACGGCCTACAACTATGAAAACAAACAGCTGTGGCATCTGATCAACGACGTCGTGATTGAAAACCTCCGGAACGAAAAGTTCATGACCAACGACCTGTTCTGGGACATGCGCCGCCACAAGGTTTACAGCGATTCGTTCATCCACATCGAACGCCCCGATGCCATCATCGAGGGCATAGGCTTCATGTCGAACGACGATTTTACGGAATATACGCTGCGGGAAACTTCGGGCATCTTCTCGCGTGAGAATGCCGACAGCCTGAACAGCACACCCCAGAAACCATGACATCACTGCTCTTCTCCATCCTCATCACCCTGCTTTTCAGTGCCTTGTTTTCGGGCACTGAGATTTCTTTCTTCTCAGCCAACAGAGTCCGGCTGGAGTTGGACAACCAGAAAGGCGGAACGGTGCCCGGAATCCTGAAATACTTCTACGACCACAGCGAACGCTTCATCTCCACAATGCTGGTGGGCAACAACATCGCACTCATCTTCTATGGCATCTTCATGGGCAAACTGTTCGGTCCCCTGATCCACAACCATATCACCGGAAGTCCGTTCCTGGTCGCACTGCTGCAGACCATCCTGTCCACCATCATCATTCTGATTACGGGTGAGTATCTTCCGAAATCCCTGTTCAAGATGAATCCCAACACGATGCTGCGCACCTTTGCAATACCTTTATATATTATATATTGGCTCCTCTACCCCGTCTCGTCATTTGCAACGTGGCTGTCCCACAGCATCCTCAAACTGATGGGCGTGACGGTCAAGAAAGAAACAAACGGCAAACTGTCGCGTGTGGACCTCGACTTTTTCGTACAGCAAAGCCTGGATCATGCGCCCGAGGAATCCGAGCAGGAACAGGAACTGCAGCTCTTCCAGAATGCACTTGAATTCCGAAATATCAAGGTGCGCGACTGCATGATTCCCCGCAACGAACTGACCGCCGTCGATGTCAAGACACCCATCGGACGGCTCATCAAAATCTTCACCGAGACCGGATTCAGCAAGATTCCTGTCTATGAAGGTGATATCGACAGCATTGTGGGCTATATCCACTCGTCGGAACTGTTCAAGGGCTCGAAGAAACCCGAAATCCTGACGATGCCCTTTGTACCGGAAGCGATGCCCGCCAACCGCGTCCTGAAAATCCTGATGGAGAAAAAGCGAAGCATTGCGGCCGTAGTGGACGAATTCGGCGGAACGGCCGGCATTGTGACGATGGAGGACCTCTTCGAGGAAATCATCGGCGACATCGAAGACGAGCACGACCACAACCAGCTGGTAGAGAAACAGACCGGCGAAAACGAATGGGAGTTCTCGGGACGTGCCGAGATTGACCGCATCAACGAGAAATTCGACCTCAATCTGCCCGAATCGGAAGACTATCTGACCCTGGCCGGACTCGTGCTGCACGAACTGCAGACCTTCCCCCACGAAGGCGATTTTGTGGACCTCCACGAACAGAAGATCCACATGGTCATCACCAAAACGAGTGCCACTAAAATTGAACTCATTCGCGTAAAAATGGAGAAATGACAATCCCGAAATGATAATTACAGGTGCTTTTTGCAGTAAAAATCACATAAAATGAAAGATTTTTGACTCCGAATACCCGTTATGTCAAAAAAAATATATATCTTTGCGCGCTTTTTGTAAGAAAAAAAATAACAAACAAATAAATAATTAAACTAAGAAATGGCAACATTACAACGTATTCGCAACCATTCGGTCGCCCTCCTCGTGATTGTGGGATTGGCCATGGCAGCGTTTATCATCGGTGACCTCTTGACCAGCTCGAGCTCCATTATGCAGAGCAACCGCGACAAAGTCGTCACTGTGAATGGAAAGAAAGTAACTTACGAAGAATTCGAAACCGAGCGTAACCGCAAACAGGAATTCATCAAGGCCATGTACAATCAGGACCTTGACAATGAACAGCTCACCCAGCAGGTTTACAACGAGTTCGTGACCAAGCTCCTCCTCAACGAAGCTTGCGAGGAAACGGGCCTGGCCGTAACCCCCGGCGAGGTGAACGAAATGGTGCAGGGCGCCCACACCGCCACGGTGCTGAAACAGCTCTTCGGCGAACAGAACGCCAAGCCGGCCGGTCAGTATTTCACCAACCTGATTGTCAACGACTCCTGGGAGGAAGCCCAGCAGCAGATGCCTTTCGCCACCCAGAGCAACTGGGCCGAGATTGAGGACCAGATCAAATTGGTGCGTACCATGGAGAAGTACAACGCCCTGGTTTCCGCTGCCGTCAAGCCCAACAAACTCGAAGCTGAGGACAACTTCGCAGGCGACAACGAGCAGGCTACTTTCGAATACGTCAGAAAATCGGCCTATACTGTAGCCGACAGCCTCGTGAAGGTGAGCGACTCCGACCTCAAGGACTATTATCAGGCAACCAAGCGTCTCTACAAGAACCCCGATATGGTTTCCGTTGCCTATATCGCTGTTCCCCTCCATCCCTCACAGGCTGACTATCAGTCCGTTCTTGCCGACATGGAGACTGTGAAGGAAGAGTTCAAGACCGGTGCCGACATCAGCGACCTCGTCAACTCCAACTCCGAGATTCCCTATCTGGACGCATTCGTACGTCTCAACACCTTTGAAGGCGACGTGAAGACCTTTGTCGAGAATGGCAAGAAGGATGACTTCATGGAGCCCGCCCTCCAGGACGAGAGCGCCTATGTCATGGCCCGTATCATCGACAAGACCGTGGCTCCCGACTCTTTCCAGGTGGAACTGATGATGTTTGCCGACAAGGCCAAATACGACTCTGTAGCCGCCCTCAACTTGAAGGTTGACAGCGTCTTCACTAAAGCTGCCCTCACCGCCAACGAGAATCCTCAGCTTGCCCAGCAGGCAGGCCGTCTGGGATGGGCCAACGAGGTACAGCTCCTCAACCAGCTCGGCAAGGATCTCCGCGACCAGGTGGTTTCCACTCCCAAGGGTGGTCTCTTCAAATTCCAGACCGACGGTGTGCAGCCTGTTTATTACATCGGCCGCGTCACCGACCTTACCGCTCCCGTCGAGAAGGCCAAAGTTGCCCTCTATGCCAATTCGGTAACTCCCTCGTCGGCCACACGCCGCGAGGAATACGGCAAACTCAACAACTTCCTCACCGAATTCAATACGGTGAAGGCTATGCGCGACAGCGCACGTGCCAAGGGGTTCAACATGCTGGAGACCAATGTTTACACCAACTCCTACAGCGTTGGCCGTGTGAGCGATGCCCGCCAGGCAGTACGTTTCGCCTTTGAGAATGATGTGAACAGCATCAGCGAAATCTATGAGTGTGGCGACAACCTCCTCGTGGTTGCTCCCGTCCGCAAAGTGGAAGCCGGCTATATGTCGCTCAAGGACACCACCTTCCAGAAGCAGCTCCGCTCCATGGGCGTCATGCCTCTCAAGAAAGTAGAATACCTGGTTGAGAAAGCCAACACCGCCACCGACAAGAGCCTCGCAGGCTATGCCGCTGTGCTTGAGGCCGACATCGAAACCGCCAAGTTCGTCAACTTCAACCTCGGCTCTATCTCTGGTCTCGGCAACGAGCCCGCCGTTGTGGCTGCCGCTCTCAAGGCCCAGAAGGGCGAAGTGGTTGGCCCCATCGCAGGCAAGAACAATGTCGTTGTGCTCCAGGTAATCGACAAGGCCGGCAAGGATCTTCAGTATGATGAGGCTGCACGCCTTCAGGCTGTTGCTTCCAGCCGCGAATATACCTCCGCTGCTCAGCCCATCTCGACGCTTCAGCAGCAGGCTGACATCAAAGATTACCGCGTGACTTTCTATTAATCTGTCAACTCATAACTCTTAACTGATAAGCGGCGGGTTCCGGCTCGCCGCTTTTTTAGGGTAGTTCTATAAATTATGTCGAGATGATTTTTGACTTTATGTGAGTATTATTTTGCAAGTTAAGGAGGGAGCAATGCG
>CAJOOX010000044.1 GCA_905236195.1 uncultured Bacteroidales bacterium | reverse complement strand
ATTTGTCGCAGTCAAAACTCTTACAACCTGTTAGAGAATTGCAAAGTTTTGGTGTCCAAGAAAATGAAAAACTCCAACAGGCTGTTAGAGAAATACAGGATGTAGATGCTTGTGAATTTCCCCAGATATTTGCATTGGTGCCCTGGGGTCTCCTGCAAAGGCTGCGGATTACTTGCCTCCGGCAGAGGATGTACAGGCTCTGCCGGAAGAGGAGTAAATTGTGGTTCAAGGTTAAAGCTTAAGGGTGAATATTATGACGCAAGAAGAACGGTGGCAAGCCAGATACGATGAGGTGGTGAAGTTTATTAAGGCGAACCATAGGAATCCGAGTAAGCATCGGATAGAGGAGCATGATATGCTGAACTGGCTGAAGCATCAGCGGAAGTTGATGAACGCTGGCGCGCTGAAGCCGGAGCGGGTAGAGCTGTTCCAGCGGCTGATGGAGTTGTCGGAGCGGTATCGTAGGAAGAACCAGTATGAGTGAAAGACGGAAGGTCGGTTGACGGTTGTCAATCGGCCTTTTGTCGTTGTTAAGAGTCAAGAGATAAAAGTTAAAATGTTAATTTGTTAAATGTTAAATCGGAAGGCCTGCACGGGAGTGCGGGCCTTGCTGTAGAGAGAAGTGGGGGGCGGTCAGGCGTAGGAGTGCATGCCGCCCAGGAAGTAATTCACACCGAAATAGGTCATGAGGAGGCTGAGGAAAGCGAGGACCATGTAGATGTGGTAGGCGAGGGGTTGACGGAAAACGGGAAGCGTCTGGGTATGCACCACAACGGCATAAATCATGAAGGTAATGAGCGCCCATGTTTCCTTGGGGTCCCAGCTCCAGTAGGAGCCCCACGATATGTTGGCCCAGATGGCACCGATGAAGATTCCGAGTCCCATGGTGGTGAGAGCAGGATAGAGGAAGAGACGGCTGAGAGCCGCCAGACTCTCGCGCTGCCCGCTCAGGAAGAGGGCCGTCAGGCCGCAGATGAAAGTGAGCGAGATCAGGGCGTAGGACATCATGATGATGCTGACATGGACGGTGAGCAACGGCGAATTGAGCACGGGCATGACATGACCGATCTTCGGGTCCATTTGGGAGATGTGGCTCACCAGCAGGAAGAAACCAGAGAGGAGGAACCCGAACGTGAGCAGGATGTGGAAACGGCGGTAGCCAATCAGGGTAATGAGCATCATGAGCCAGGCCGTGAAGAGCATGGTTTCGTAGCCGTTGGACATCGGAATTGTTCCGCTGATGATCCAACGCAGGGATTCGCAGAGGGTCAGGGCCAGGAAAGCGATGACCATCACCCCGTAGGCGATGTTGGCCGGCAGGTCGGATTGACGTTCCTTCCTGCGGGCGGAAAGTTTCCGGATGAACAGAGCCAGCGTGATGAACCCCATAGTCAGATTGAGCATGAAAAGGATGGTGGCGAACGGAATGCGGTTGTAGAACAGTTCGGCCTTATGGCTCAGCGAAGACGGCAGCGAGCCCGCCCCGAAACGCACCTGATAGTCGTGCATGCGGCTGATGCCTTCGTTGACATGCTGCATATTCCCTGCATTAATATCCCGCTGCAGCCAGTCGAGCACCTGGCCCATGTACTTGCGGTGTTCCTCCTCCACGCCGAGTGGCAAAGGGTCGACGGGGGAGTACCATGTCGTCAGTCCGGAAGCAGCGGTATGGGGGAACAGTTTCAGCGGCTGCCTCCCGCGGAGTTCCATGATAATCATAAGTCGGTCGTCCACATTGTAGGCCTGCCGCTGGAGGTCGTTGTGAGTGCCCCCGTAGTATTCCTGCACCAGGGGAGCGAGCAGATAGCCTTGGGGCGTGATGAGTCGGTTCACACTGACATAGCCCGGCAACCGGAGGGCGGATTTCAATTCGTCCCCCTTAATCTTCAGCACAGGTTCCTGATACCAGTCGTCGGCGAAGAAGATAAAACCGGTGAGCACCTGTTCGGCAGAATAGTTGCCATAATGGCGCGACCCGTATATCTTTTTGGTGAAATCGAGGGCATAGGTCTGGAGCGGACAGATTCGGTCGTTGTAGAGGACATTGAGTTCGCAGAACCGTCGTGCTGTCTCCTGCGGCAGGACACGCGGAGCGGCACTGACAGCATGGGAAAACAAGAAAAGGAGGAACAGGGAGAGGGCTCCGTTCTTCAGCAACGGACTGTGTAAGAGGCGGCGGAAGGTTCCGTCGGGCGCGATGAGCATCCAGATGAGGGCGAAGAACAGCAGGGCGTAGCCGGCATAAGAGACGGGGATGCCCCATGGGTCGGCATTGACGGTGAGATAAGTGCCCTGCGAGTCTTTGTCAAAACTGGTCTGATAGAGCCGGATGTTCCGATAGGAAAAGATATTGTTCATCGAGACGGTAGCCTCCAAAGGAATATCGCCATCGAAGACTGTGATGTGCGACTCGTAGTCGGCCGGAGCCGCCGTACCTTCGTGGTATTTGACCTGGAAACTGTTGAGCCTCAGTGCGAATGGCATAGCGCGGGCCGTGCCTTCGGAGGTTGTGTATTCCCGGACGGTTTCGCCCGTGCGCAGATGGAGCATACCCTGCCAGGAAGTAAGGTGGGAGAGCAATGCGCCTGCGAGAATGACCGCAAACGAGACATGCAGCATGATCAGATACCAACGTCGCATTTTACTGCGGATGATCCATGCAACAGCCACGGCCGCGAGACAGGCCCAAAGGAGGGAGAACCACCAGGCTCCATAGATGCGGTCGGCCACATAGGGTGTCCCCAGATATTTCTCAACAATAGTGGCGGCAGCCAACACGGCTACCACCACCAGATAAAGTATGATTAGAATTTTCTTCACGAGAATTATGTGGTGAGAACCGGAGCCTTAAATAGCCTCGATGAACTTGACCACAGCTTCGCGGTCCTCTTTCGACAGATTGTAGAACTTTTCGGTTGCAGAGTAGGCATCGGACTGCTTGGAGTAGCCGTGCCACATGATAGCCTCGATGACGGTTCGTGCACGGCAGTCGTGCAGACGGTCGTCGGCACCGGTCAGACGGCGGGAGAGGCCGCGCCCCCAGAGGGGAGTGGTACGACACCAGCCCGTACGGATGTCGTTCTTCATCCACAGACGATGCTGCACCATGTCGGTATAGGGCCAGATGGTCTGGTTCTGATAGCGGGGCATGATGCTGACAGGATCTTTGCCGATGCTTGCAGCATAGGCCCTGATGCTGGCATCAATCCACAAGTTGTCGTTGCGGGTTTTCCAGGAGGGGCGGTGGCAGGTGGCACAACCCATCTGAGAGAAAAGGTCCTTGCCACGCTGAACGTCGGGATCGTCGAGGTTGCGTGCAGCAGGCACAGCCAGACCGCGGTGCCACACCATGAACTGATAGTACTGCTTGTCGCTCATTTCCTCCTCACCCTTGTAATAGGCATCGTTGAGGAGGTATTTCTCGAACGTCTCCTTGAAGCTGACATTGGGTGTGTTGAGAATCTCATAGACACGAGCTGCAATGCCCTCGTCGGTTCCGTCGGCATAGTAGGGGTGAAGGATATTGCTCTCAGAAGCACCGTGGGCCTTGATGTAGCTGATGACCTCGGGATCTTCGCTCTGAGCCTTGGCCCATGCGGTTGTGGTGTAGAGCCAGTGACGGTCGGAACGGGTCACGTTAGTGATGTTCCAGATTGCGTTGGCACCGGCACCGTCCTGCAGCGAACCGCGGGTCATGGCATAGGTGAAACGCTTGAGGGGACCATGATCACCGCGATGGGTGCCCGTGTTGTTGTAGGGAGCGCTATAGTAGGCCGAGGGCTTGAAGGCATCGGCAGCCTTGTCCCACATGGCGGGATTCAGCTCCACATACTTGGCCTCGCTGCGCCACTGTTCCTCGATATCCTCATCGTCGATGGCATCGATCAGTCCGGTACCATAGACACCGATGGTCGATTCGAGGCGCACCTCGTAGTTCTCGGGTTTGGGATTGGTGTTGAAGGCCGACTGGGGAATAGTTATCTCGGGATAGATGAGAGAGTACTTCTCGCCATCGGGGAAGGTCATGGAGAGACCGCTTTCCATCGAGGTGACGGTCTTCCAGTCGATGGAGATCTGGTTCTCGTCGATAGGTGCCTTGAATGGCGTCATGGCAGCTGTCTGTGGCATACCGGTCACCTCGGAGATGTAGGCATTGTTGTCGGGATGATAGATAACGAGCAGGTAGCCGTTTCCGATGGTGTTGGCCCGGTACTCGGTCTGACGCTTGCCGTGGCCGTAGCCCGGATGGCATGCAATACAGCTGTTGCGCACCCAGGCAGGTCCGAGCCCCTTGCGTGGCGACACATCGAAGGTGTAGAGGTGTTCGAAGAAATCCTCGCCGGTGTTGAAGTCATTCTCCATGCCGGCAATCTGCTCGACGGCAGGGGTTGCGGCCGAGTAGCTGGCCTTTTCGGTGGTGCCCAGTTCGCCGCCGGCAT
>CAJOOX010000043.1 GCA_905236195.1 uncultured Bacteroidales bacterium | reverse complement strand
AGGAAGCCCCGCTCCAGTCCGATTCGACGGTATATTCTCCGGGATACGCTTTGTATTCCGCATCGGAGGGAACAGAGATAACCTGTTTTTCGCTGTCCCACGAGGCCTTTACTCCGAAACGGCGCATCATCTCAAGAGTCATTTCAATATAAGGCACCGATGTGACTTTGCCGCCGAGGTGCAGTTCCAAACCGTTCTCAAAGGTCGGAGCCACCATCAGAAGGGCCGAGATGAACTGCGACGATACACTTCCGTCCATCGTCAAACGTCCTCCCTGCAACCGTCTTCCTCGTATTTGCAGCGGCGGAAACCCCTCGTTGCCTGCATATCGGATATCGGCACCCAAGGTACGCAGACTGTCTGCGAGAATGCCGATGGGCCGCTGGAGCATGCGTCCCGACCCCGTCAGCATGACATTCGTTCCGGGCGTTGCGGCCAGGTAGGCTGTAAGAAAACGCATGGATGTGCCTGCTGCACCGATGTCGATTTTTCCCATCAAATCGCCCTGCAAGGCACGTAGCATCACGGCCGTGTCGTCGCTGTCAGAGAGATTCCCCACCGACGGACTGTCGGAAAGGGCCTGTAGGATGAGTGCGCGGTTGCTGATGCTTTTCGATGCCGGAAGGGATACCGGAAAGCCGGGGACCAGAGCTGAAGGGGAGAGGCTGTAACGCATGAGGAGGCAGTTTCAGGCTTGTTCGGCCGCCAGACGGCAGATGTTCACAATTGTCTTCATCGCCTTTTCCATCGAGGGAATCGGTACGTATTCATAACGGCCGTGCATGTTCATGCCGCCCGCAAAGATGTTCGGACAGGGCAGACCCTTGAACGACAGCTGGGCTCCGTCCGTACCGCCGCGTATGGGCTGTACCTTGGGTGTGACACCGGCTTCCAGCATCGCCTGTTTGGCCAGGTCTATGATCTGCATGCAGGGTTTGATTTTCTCCAGCATGTTGTAATATTGGTCCTTGATCTCGTAGGTGATGAGTCCGGGATTGCGTTCGTTCATGAGGCGCACCAGATGCTCGAGTTCTTCCTTGCGGCTCTCGAAACGGTCGCGGTCATGATCGCGCACTATGTATTGGAGCGTGGCTTCCTCCACCGTTCCGTTCATCGCAATCAGGTGGTAGAATCCCTCGTAGCCCTCGGTGTGCTCCGGTGTTTCCCAACGGGGGAGCATCTGTGCGAATGTCAGGGCCTGACGGTTGGCATTGATCATCTTGTGTTTGGCCGAACCTGGGTGCACGTTCACACCGTGGAAAACGAACTTGGCCGAGGCCGCGTTGAAGTTTTCATACTCCAGTTCGCCCACTTCGCCGCCGTCCATGGTGTAGCCGAAGTCGCAGCCGAAACGTTCCACATCGAATTTGTGGGCACCCAAACCGATTTCCTCGTCGGGATTGAAGGCGATGCGTATCTTGCCGTGTTTGATTTCCGGATGGGCCATGAGGTATTCCACGGCCGTGATGATTTCGGCAATGCCGGCCTTGTCGTCGGCTCCGAGCAACGTTGTGCCGTCCGTCACGATGATATCCTCGCCCTTGTGGTTCAGTATCTCGGGATAGATTTCCGTCTTGAGCACGATGTTCTTCTCTTTGTTGAGCACGATATCCTTGCCGTCGTATTTCTGTACGATACGGGGGTTGACGCCTTCACCGCACATGTCAGGCGATGTATCCATGTGGGAAATGAAGCCGATGACGGGCACCATCTTGTCCGTGTTGGCGGGCAGGGTGGCATAGAGGTAGGCATGTTCGTCGAGATAAATATCCTGAAGGCCGAGTTGCGTGAGCTCGTCCTTGAGTTGTCGGGCAAAAGTCATCTGACCGGACGTACTGGGAGTCACCTCCGTCGTCTCGCAGCTCTGCGTATTGACTTTCACATAACCGAGAAAACGTGAAATCAGATCCATATTTACAATTTTTTGTCAGTTTGTACGTTATAATAACGCGCAAAGATACGAAATATTTTCGAGATTGGGGTGCTTTGGGCCCTAAAAACTGCTAAACTTTGCGAATTTAATTGTCTTTAACCCTATTTTGTCAATTCTATGCTACGCATTGGACTCCTTTCCGACACGCACGGATGGTGGGACGACCGCTACAAAACCTTTTTTTCAGAATGTGATGAAATCTGGCATGCCGGCGACATCGGCGATGCCTCGGTGGCCGACGGTCTGGAGGCGCTAAAACCCTGCCGGATGGTGTGCGGCAACATCGACGGACAGGACCTGCGGCTGCGTTATCCTAAGGACCAGCGTTTCACCCTCGAAGGTGTCACGGTGTGGATGACCCATATCGGCGGCTATCCCGGCAAGTATTCGGCCGACATCTATGCCCGTTTAAGCCGGAACGCCCCGCAGCTTTTCGTCTGCGGCCACTCCCATATCTGCAAGGTAATGTACGACCGCAGGCTCAATATGCTGGTGGTCAATCCGGGTGCGGCAGGCACTTATGGACAGCAGGTGGTGCGTACGATGATTCGTTTCACGCTTGATGCCGGACAGATCCGAGACATGGAAGTCATCGAACTCGGACCAGGGAAAATCTAGGCAAAAAGTGGTCAGAAAACGATCTTTCACATTACAAAATGTACCGAAAAACACGTTTTTGCTTTCCAAAATGTATGAATTTCCTTGATTTATACCATGAAAATCGAAAAAAAATCTTATCTTCGCGCAAAATTTTAAATAGTACAACAGACAATACAAAAATGGCTAATTCAGGACATCCCAAAGGATTGTATCTTTTGTTTGTGACCGAGATGGCTGAGCGTTTCAGCTACTACGGCATGCGTGCACTTTTTGTGCTTTATCTTGTGGCTGCTTTCTTCGACAGCAGCATGTCTTCCCAAATTTACGGCTCCTATACGGGCCTCGTATACCTGACCCCTCTGTTGGGCGGCTGGATTTCCGACCGTTATTGGGGCAACCGCCGGAGCATCATTGTGGGCGGTCTGACCATGGCAGTGGGCCAGTTCTTCATGTTCCTCAGTGCCTGTTTCGTCAAACAGTCCATCTTCTCCGAAAACGGTGTCATAGATGCCGGCGTAGATAATTCCATGTCGCTGATTTTCCTATTCATCGGTTTGGGATGCCTGATTATGGGTAACGGTTTCTTCAAACCCAATATCTCGACCATGGTGGGTGACCTTTATTCTCCGACCGACAAACGCAAGGATGCTGCTTTTACCATCTTCTACATGGGTATCAACGTCGGCGCCTTCATCGCACCTTTCATCTGCGGTACGCTGGGCGAAGGTTCGTGGAGCGACCTTTCTCCCTTCAAGTGGGGCTTCCTGGCCGCATGTATCGCCATGATTCTCTCGGTAGTGGTGTTTGTGGCTCTTAAGGATAAATATCTCGTCACACCCGAAGGTTTGGGTATCGGTCTGCCTCCGTCGAAGAGCGAACTTCTCCATGAAAAGGAAGCCGCAGAGGAAGATGCTACAGAGGCTGAGCGTCGTGCCCGCAAGAACTCTCCCATCCGTCTCTGGGGCTGTGTAATCGGTGCCATCGTGCTCTTTATCCTCTTCTCTCTGGATTCTGCTTCGTTCAACGACTATATTTCCGCTGCGATTTACGCCATCTCCATCGCCCTGCCGGTATTCATTATCACCGACCGGACGTTGACGGCTATGGAGAAGAGCCGCATCGGTGTGATTTACATCATCGCCGTGTTCGTAATCTTCTTCTGGAGCGCCTTCGAGCAGGCCGGTTCGTCGCTGACCATCTTTGCCGACAAGCAGGTGGACCGCATGTTTGGCGGTTTTGAATTCAAGACCACCTGGTTCCAGTCCATCAACCCCATCGTTGTGGTAACGTTCGCTCCTATCATGGCTCTCCTCTGGGAGTTCCTGGGCAAGAAGAACCTTGAACCCGCATCGCCTGTCAAGCAGGCCATCGGTCTGTCGCTGCTCTCCATCGGCTATTTTGTCATCGCCTTTGCCACCAAGGGTCTCGAACCCGGTGTCAAGGTATCGATGTTCTGGCTCCTGGCCCTTTATTTCATTCACACCCTCGGCGAGTTGAGCCTTTCGCCCATCGGTCTTTCGATGGTGAACAAACTCTCGCCCGCCCATCTGGCATCGCTCCTCATGGGTGTGTGGTTCATGAGCAATGCGGCTTCCAATATCCTGGCCGGCAACCTCGCCACCCTGCTGCCCGTTGAAGGCACAGAGCCCAAGTCGTTCCTCGGCTTCGAAATCGGTACGCTCGACCAGTTCTTCATGCTCTTTGCCGTCATGGCCGGTGTGGCCGCCATCCTTCTGTTCTGTCTCTGCCCGCTGCTGAAGAAGATGATGAAGGGTATCGAATAATCAGTCAAATTTGAACGTTATGGAAAATAAAACAGTTCAGGTGAGGGACAAGCGTTTCCGTCTCTACCTCACAGCACAGCAGATTGACGAGGCCGTGAGCCGTGT
>CAJOOX010000042.1 GCA_905236195.1 uncultured Bacteroidales bacterium | reverse complement strand
TTTACATAGTCCAATCCTAAAATAGTCCAATCGTAAAATGGTCAGATTGTGAAATAAAAGTATCGTCTATATTGCAATTTTAACTCCAAAACCGCTAAAAAACACCTTATTTCTCACTTTTTCACCAATTTAGAGGGTTATTATCGAAAAAAAACGCTATATTTGCGCTCAATATTTATAATAAAAAATATATGTCAGAGATTCTTGATCCTATCCCCACTGAGGAAGAAGCACAGGTGTTCGAAACAGCCGCCGAGGTTGAAGAAACCGCAGAATTAGTTTCTTCAACCATAGAAAATGTTCTTGAAGCGACCGCTTCCGAGGTTGAAGAGACCGTCCGCAAGACCTATGCCAATCGCGAGGAAATCCTGGACCGTCTTAATCAAATTGTTGCATCTGTCGATGATAAGGCCAAGGCCGAAATCAATTATCTGAAGATGCTTTACTACAAAATGCGCGAGCAGGAAACCAATGCAGAACTGCAGAAGGTTCTTGACGGCGAAGTCGATGCTGCCCAGTATCAGGCCAAACCTGATGATTTGGAGGCCCGTCTCAAGGAACTCCTCCAAATCCAGAAGGATGCCCGCGCCAAAATGGTAAAGGAGCGTGAAGATACTTGGGCTGCCAATCTCTCCCTGAAGGAGGAGATTCTTGCCCAGATGGAAGCCCTCGCTCAGGATGCAAGCGATGTAAACCAGCATTACAACGAATACATTGCCCTCCAGAAAAAATTCAAGGAGGTGGGTGACGTGGACCCCAAGAATGTGAACGATCTCTGGAAGAAATACAACCTTGCCAATGAGCATTTCTATGACATGCTCAAAATCAACAAAGAGCTTCGTGACTACGATTTCAAGAAGAATCTGGAAAAGAAGACGGCGCTTTGTGAGGAGGCAGAACGTCTCGCCGATATGGGAGATGTCCTTGCCGCCTTCCGCCGTCTGCAGGAACTCCACGACGAGTGGAAAGCCCTCGGTCCCGTGGCTCCGGATGTGAGAGAAAGCATTTGGGAGCGTTTCCGCGCTGCTTCAACCGTTGTCAACAAACGTCATCAGGATCATTTCGACCAGCTCAAGGAAGCTGAGAAGAAAAACGAGGAAGGCAAGAATGCCCTCATCGCCCGTATGGAGGCGATTGATCTCAAGGCCCTCACATCCGCCAAGGAGTGGGACAGCGCTACTCAGCAGGTGCTTGATATCCAAAAAGAATGGCGTGCTTTCGGCTTTGCGTCCAAGAAGGTCAATACCAAACTCTTTGAGCGTTATCGCGAACTCTGTGACGCATTCTTTGCAGCCAAGGCTGAGTTCTACAAGGATATGAAGGATGTCCAGAAGGCCAATCTTGCCCGCAAGATTGAAATTTGCGAGAAGGCTGAAGCCCTCAAGGACAGCACCGAATGGCGCACCACAACCGACAAGCTGGTCAATCTCCAGAAGGAATGGAAGACCATCGGCGCCGTGCCCCACAAGGACTCCAACGCCGTCTGGAAACGATTCTCATCGGCCTGTGATGCTTTCTTCGCAGCCAAGGACAAGGCCGTGGGCGGTGAGCGCGCTGTCGAGAATGAGAACCTTGCCAAAAAGCAGGAAATCATAGCCCGCCTTGAGGGTCTCAAGGAGAAAGTCGAAGAACTCGAACCCAAGGATATCCGTGACATCATGGCTGAATGGAATGCCATCGGTCATGTGCCCTTCAAGGAAAAGGACAAGCTCTTTGCCCGATATCAGGAAGTGCTCGATTTCTTCTATGACAAACTCGATATGAAGGGAACGAAGGCCCGTATCAACAACTTCCGTCAGCGAGTCAAGAAAGCTGTTGCAGAAGGCGGAGACGCAATTTCCAGCGAACGTCAGAAACTGCGTCGCGACTATGAGCGTCTCTCTTCCGAGTTGGCCACATACGAGAACAACCTCGGATTCCTGACGCTTTCATCCAAGCATGGCTCTTCTCTGCTTGCACAGATGGAGCGCAAGCGAGATGAACTCAAAGAGCGTCTCGCAGAAGTTGTTGCCAAAATCAAGACGCTTGACGAAGAGAAGTGATTCTCTGATTATTCTTAAAACTACATTCAAACAATATACTTCATAAATGGCTTTAGCAACAAAATATGATCCTTCCGAAGTGGAGGACAAATGGTATCAATATTGGACTGAACATAAGGTATTTGCTTCCCGACCCGACGGACGTGAGCCCTACACGGTTGTGATTCCCCCGCCGAATGTGACGGGTGTGCTCCACATGGGACATGTGCTCAATGAGACCATCCAGGATATTCTGGTGCGCCGTGCCCGTATGGAGGGCAAGAACGCCTGCTGGGTACCCGGTACCGACCATGCATCCATCGCCACGGAGGCCAAGGTCATCAAGCGCCTCAAGGAACAGGGTATCAACAAGAGCGACCTCACCCGCGAGGAGTTCCTTAAGCATGCATGGGCCTGGACCGATGAACATGGTGGAATCATTCTCAAACAGCTCCGTAAACTCGGTTGTTCCTGCGATTGGGACCGTACGGCTTTTACAATGGATGAAACCCGTTCGGCTGCTGTCATCCACGTCTTCGTCGATCTCTATAAGAAAGGCCTCATCTATCGCGGCCTCCGCATGGTCAACTGGGATCCGGAGCGCCAGACGGCACTTTCCGACGAGGAGGTTATCTATCACGACGAACATTCCAAGTTCTATTATTTAAAATATGAGGTGGTAGAGGAACCCGGACGTTATGCCATTGTCGCAACAACGCGTCCCGAAACCATCTTCGGCGATATCGCGGTCTGCATCAATCCCAAAGAGGAGAAGAACCAGTGGCTTCGCGGCAAACATGTGCGCATTCCGCTCGTAGGCCGTGAGATTCCCATCATCGAGGACCGCTATGTCGAAATCGGATTCGGTACAGGCTGCCTCAAGGTTACGCCTGCCCACGACGTGAATGACTATGCCCTGGGTCAGAAGTACAATCTCAAGACTTATGACATCTTCACGCCCGACGCACATATCAACCTCGATACCGTCGAGCCGGAGATCAAACGCAACGTAGCCAAATATCACGGCATGGACCGCTTCGACTGCCGCAAGGAGATTGCCAAAGACCTCCAGGAGGCCGGACTTATGGATCATGTCGAGGACTATGACAACAAGGTGGGATATTCAGAGCGTACCAATGTGCCTATCGAACCCCGTCTTTCCCTCCAGTGGTTCATCCGCATGCAGCACTTTGCCGACATTGCATTACCGCCCGTCATGGACGACGATATCAAGTTCTATCCCGTCAAGTATAAGAACACCTATCGCAACTGGCTGGAGAATATCAAGGACTGGTGTATCTCGCGTCAGCTTTGGTGGGGTCATCGCATTCCAGCCTACTATGATGCAGATCTGCTTGCCCAGACGGGTCTCGAGAACTATCCCGATGACAAGATTATCGTGTCCGAAACGAAGCCCGAAGGCAACTATGTGCAGGATGAAGGCGCCCTCGATACCTGGTTCTCATCCTGGCTCTGGCCCATTTCACTCTTCGACGGCATCAAGAATCCCGGCAACGATGAAATAAAGTATTACTATCCCACGTCCGATCTCGTGACGGGTCCGGATATTATTTTCTTCTGGGTTGCCCGCATGATTATGGCCGGCTTGGAATACATGAAGGATGTACCCTTCCGCAATGTGTATTTCACGGGTATTGTGCGTGACAAACTGGGCCGCAAGATGTCCAAGTCGCTGGGCAATTCTCCCGACCCGCTCGACCTCATTGCCCAGTATGGCGCCGACGGCGTACGCATGGGTATGATGATGTCGGCTCCTGCAGGCAACGATATCCTCTTTGATAATGCACTCTGCGAACAGGGTCGCAACTTCAACAACAAGATTTGGAATGCGTTCCGCCTGGTTCAGAGCTGGGAGGTTGACAAGAATATGGCTCAGCCAGAAGCAGCCCGCAAGGCCTGCGAGTGGTTTGAAGCCGAGATTCAGCGTGCAGGATTCGAATTGCAGGATCTCTTCTCCAAATATCGTCTCAACGAGGCTCTCATGGTACTCTACCGACTCTTCTGGGACGAGTTCTCGTCGTGGTATCTCGAGCTGGTCAAGCCTGCCTATATCGAAGGCAAGGTGCAGCCCATCGATGCCGAGACATACGGCAAGACTCTCGGATTCTTCGAGACGCTGCTCAAGATGATTCATCCCTTCATGCCCTTCATCACCGAAGAGCTTTGGCAGAACCTCTACGAGCGCAAGGACGGAGAGACCATCGTTTGGCAGACGCTCCCGCACTTTGATGAGCCCAGTGCCGCCCAGTTGAACCTGCTCACAACCTTCGAGCACGTCAAGGAAGTGGTTACCGGCATACGTGCCGTGCGCGCCCAGAAACAGTTGTCGCCCCACAAGGCATTGAAGCTTCAGGTGGTGGGAGAGGAGTCGCTCCAGTCGTTCGAGGCTGTCATTCAGCGCCTTGCCAACATCTCGGCCATCGAGGTGGTCAAGGAGAAATCCGGCATCTGTTCCACCTTCCTCGTCGGAACTACAGAGTATGCCATTCCCCTGGGCGACGAGATAGACACAGAGGCGGAGTTGAAGAAGCTTGAGTCAGACCTCAAGTATCAGGAAGGCTTCCTGGCATCCGTGCTCAAAAAGCTGTCCAACGAACGATTCGTCAACAATGCACCGGCCGCTGTGGTTGAAGGCGAACGTAAGAAACAGGCCGATGCCGAAGCTAAGATTGCCACGCTTCGCGAAGGCATTGCCGCTCTCAAAAAAGGCTGATAAATCTTTTTCAATAGGAATCCCCGCCAAAGCAGCGGGGATTTTTTATACAAGTGTAGCAAGGATTTTACGGGTGTTCCATAATTTCCGATAGTATTCTGCTTTCTTTTCAAGGGCGAGGGGATAGGCTCGTGAAGTGGAGGGCATACGCCACCATTCCAGTGTTCTGCCGTTCTCAAGATGAAGCGTATGGGAAGTGCCGATGGAAGGTTCCTGCGAGATTCCGAACTGATGGCACACCTGTTCGGATGCTTTTCCTCCGGTGGTGACAAGCTTGACACAGAGCGGCAGTTGCTCAAGCAGCGCCGGGATGTCGGTGGGCTGTACGATTTCGAGGAATGCATCGGACGCATTGTCCTTCAACCTGTTGACGGCCATGGCGGTATCAAAAAAAGCGAGTCCATGCTCCTCGCAAAAGGCAACAATCCGTTCCCGGTCGAACCTTTTTTCGCCGGGAATGACAAAGGCCTCTTTATTATTATAATGTATGAGACCCTGTATGCGCCAGAAATCATTGATCCAATTAGGATAGAAGAACTCCATGCACCACCGTTGACGGGGCGGCGGGAAACTGCCGAGAAAAAGGATGGAGGCACCAGCGGGCAGGAAGGGTTGGAGAGGATGCAGTTCCATAATCAAATGAGGGCCAGGATTTCCTCTCCGTATTCACGCAACTTGGCAGGCCCCATTCCGGGAATGGCCTCCAGTTCATCGCGTGTGCGGGGACAAACCGACGCAATGGCCGCCAGGGTGGCATTCGAGAGGACCATATACGGTTTCAGGTGGTTCTTGATGGACAGTTTGGTGCGCCACACCTTCAGTCGCATGAAAACCTCCGGATTGAGATTGTTCATGTCGATGTTCATGAGCGGCGTTTCCTCTTTCATTGCCTGCGTTTTTCCCTTGCTCGTGCCGGCTGTCTTTTTCGATTTTTTTGACGGACGTGCCGAGGCGTCTTCTTTCATTGCGGCCTTCGCTTTTGTGTCCCAATATATGTCGAGGGAAAAACGTTGTGCGCAGTTGAGATAGAGCGCCATTTTGAGCTCGTAATCCGCTTTGAGCGGGTCGAATTCGTTGGAGAGGAATTCAATCGTCTGTTTGTTTTCGATATCAGGCAATCCTTCTTCGAAGAACTGTTCAAGTAGATCGGCGGCCTTAGACATGAAATAGGCGATTCCTTTCTGCACGCGTTCATGGAGGGCAGTATTGTCATCATAAACCTCTGTGAGAGCAATCATCTGGCGAATCTGTATCTGGAAGGTATGTCCGACTTTTACCAGATCACTCTCAACCTGTCGGTCAATCTCAGAAAGGATGCGGATATATTCCGGATAATAACGGCCGAGTTTCTCGGCACAGCGACGTTCGAATTCCTGCAGTCGCATGAGAAACGACTGCCATTCGAAAAGTCCGCAGAGCAGTTCCTCGACAAAGTTGCGCCGGTCTTGCTGCAGTTGCTGGACCGTGGGATGGCGGAGCACGGCCTGTCTGTTGAAGTCGGTCACGGCCCGGTCGTTCCAGATGACACTTCTGTCGATGGGGGTTGAGAGCACCATGCCATCGAGGGTTCTGCATCTGGAAAGCGCAACATATACCTGTCCGGGAGAGAATGCTTTTCCTGCATTGATAATCGCTTTGTCAAAGGTGAGACCCTGGCTTTTGTGAATCGTAATGGCCCATGCCGTCCTGAGCGGTATTTGCGAGAACGTACCGACGACCTTTTCGGTAATTTGTCCGGTACGGGCATTCGTCTCGTATTTGAGATTCTCCCAGACGACCGGGTTCACATCAATATACCTGCGACGCCCGTTTTCCTCGGGTACTGATACCCGCACTTCCCCTTGGGAGGAAATGTTTACAATCTGACCGATAAGACCGTTATAGTACGCTTTGTCCCGGGACGCATCGTTTTTGCAGAACATAACTTGTGCGCCGGTCTTGAGCGTCAGATCTTTGTCGGTGGGGTAGGAGCTTTCGGGAAATTCACCTTTCACCTCAGCGTTGAAAGTCATCGGTTCGGTGGTCAGCTCCGCCATGCGTTTTTCGTTGATGGAGTCTGCCTGGTGGTTGTGGGTCGTCAGGATGATGTAGTGTTCGTCCTCTGAAGGCCGGAATCCGGGAATGTATCTGGAATTGAGCAATGAGAATCCCTGTTCGTCGAGCCGGTTGTCGCGAACCTGATTCAGCAGGGTGATGAACTCCATGTCCTGCTGCCTGTAGACTTTGTTGAGCTCAATGACCGTGTAATCAGTGAGCTGCAGGGCGTGGGAATCAAAGAAGTAGGGAGTCGCATAATGCTCCCTGAGCAGATCCCATTCTTTTTCCTGGGCTACAGGAGCCAGCTGCTGAAGATCGCCAATCATGAGCAACTGGACGCCGCCGAAGGGTTTGTTGCGATTCTGGTAACGCCTCAGGATATCGTCTATGGCATCCAGCAGGTCACAGCGCACCATGGAAATCTCATCGATGACCAGCAGGTCAAGGGTGCGGAGAATGCTGAGCTTCTGTTTCGAAAATCCGTAGCGTTTGCTCTGGGTTACCTCCCTGCCGGGCAGATAGAGTCCGGGTGCAATCTGGAAGAAGGAATGGATTGTGGAGCCGCCGGCATTGATGGCAGCTACACCTGTCGGCGCCAACACAACCATGCGTTTGTGCGTGTTGGCGGCCAAATGACGCAGAAAAGTGGTTTTCCCTGTTCCTGCCTTGCCTGTGAGAAATATGTTCCGGTGGGTATATTGCGCGTAGTTATAGGCAAGGGTTAATTCCGGATTATCCATAATCAGATGCCCATAAGGTCGCGGAAAATATCGTACGTCGTAAGAATCTGTTCTTTGGAAAGAGAGTGGTTGAGCGCGACGGAGCCTACATCATGAAGCAGAGAACAGTATATTTCGCCGGCCTCATTCTTCTTGTCGTGGGTCATGAGTTCATAGAGGGCATCATAGTCATCACACGTGAAATGAACCGGTCCGTAGGTGTCCCGGACGTAGGCAGCCACCTGCTGCATGAGGGCTGACGGGAAACCGCAAACCTGATGGGAAACGATGAGCTCGCACACGAGGCCCCAGGCTACGGCATAGCCATGGAGGACCGGTTTACCCTGGCTGAGACGCCAGCTTTCAAAAGCGTGACCGAAAGTGTGCCCCAGGTTGAGTGCCTTGCGCAATCCCTGTTCATAGGGATCCTGGCGAACCACGCGGCGTTTCACGTTCACACTCTTCTCGAGCATGGGGAGGAGGGTGTCCTTGTCCCAATGGAGAATGTCGTAGTTCAGCAGCTCCGTCAGCGTCTCGTTGTCGGAGAGGAACCCGTGTTTCAGCATTTCCGCATAACCGGAAAGCAGATTCTCCTGATCCAGTGTTTCGAACATGGTGGTGGAAATGAGCACGGCCGATGCGGGAGCAAAGGCCCCCAGTTCATTTTTCAAATTACCCAGATTGACTCCGGTTTTTCCGCCTACGGCAGCGTCAACAGCGCCCAGCAGCGTGGTCGGAACATTGATGAATTTAATGCCCCGTTTGAACGTGGCCGCAGCAAACCCGCCAAGGTCGGTCAGCATGCCGCCGCCGACATTAATCATCAGCGAGTGGCGGGATGCCCCTGTGTCGGACAAAGTCTGCCAGACTTCAGTGAGCGTGGCGATGTTTTTGGCAGCATCTGTATTCCCGATAATAATCGTCTTGCATTTCGAATCGGGATGCTTGGCATCGTACCCGTTCATGAAGTCTGCGATGACAGGCATGCAGTATTTGATTGTCTCTGTATCAAAAAGAAGATACAGGACATCGTGGGGAATCTTAACAGCAAACTGGCCCAGGGCCTTGCTTATATCATTCGTAAAAACTACTTCTTGGTCTATCATAATCAATGTATTTTCGCCGCAAAGATACAACTTTTAATTGAGAAAACCAAAAAAAACAGGAATTATTTGTTTATTTGAAAAAAAAACGCTATCTTCGCCGCACAAACAAATACAACCTTTTATGAATTTCAAACTTAATTTAACAGCATTCTTGCTGTTGCAGGGCTTGACTTTGGGAGTTTGGGCCCAAACACCGCAGGGCGTGGAAGATGAAAACAAAGACGTGGTTGATTTGACACTCGACCATGTAAAACAGGCAAATTCCGTGCGCCCGATAGCCGGGTCCTCCCGCAAAGGCGACAATCCGGTGCTCTTTCTGGTAGGTAATTCCACCATGCGTACGGGTACGATGGGTAATGGAAGCAACGGCCAGTGGGGTTGGGGCTATTTTGCCCATGAATGGTTCGACGAGAACAAAATCACCGTAGAGAATCATGCCCTGGGAGGCACATCGTCACGCACATTCTATAATAACCTCTGGCCCGATGTGATTAAAGGCGTCAAGCCCGGCGACTATGTAATTGTCGAATTGGGCCACAACGATGCCGGCAATTTCTGGTTCGACAAACAACGTGCCCGCACAACCATTCCCGGCATTGATCCCGACACGATGCTTGTCGGATTCAACGAACATACCCAGAAACAGGATACGGTTTACAGTTATGGCGAATATCTGCGCCGCTTTATCCGTGACACAAGAGCCAAAGGGGCAACTCCGATTATCGCATCCCTCACGCCCCGCAATGCCTGGGCCAATGATACCACCATTACCCGCAAGACCAAAAACTATACACTTTGGGGACGTCAGGTGGCCAAAGAAATGGGTGTTTCCTGGATTGACCTTGAAGGGGAGAGTGCCCGCAGGCTTGAAAAGTTCGGCCATTGGAAGACCGAATACATGTTCTACTATATCGACAAAATCCACACCTCAAAGTTCGGTGCTCAGAATAATGCCTACAGCGCAGCCCTGGCCATCAAAAACTGTCTGGGATGCGGTCTGAAGGATTATCTGAAACCGCTGGATCTGCCGAAAGAGACATTTGTGCGCAAACCCGGCAAACGGGTGGTCTTCATCGTGGGAGACTCTACCGGCAAGAACAAAGACCTCGATGACGACGGCATGTGGGGATGGGGTTCGCAGGCTTCAGTGGCATTCGATACGGCACAATGCGTCATTGTCAATGCAGCCAAGGCCGGACGTTCCACACGCACTTTCTTAAATGAGGGACGATGGGATCGCGTCTATAACTCGATTGCCCCCGGCGACATTGTTCTGATTCAGTTCGGCCATAACGACATCGGCCCCATCGACCAGCCCAAATACCGCGGCGTGATTGCTTCGGCCAAAGATACGACCCATGTCTATAAACTGGAGAAAGACGGCAGCTACGAGGCTGTCTACAGTTTCGGCTGGTATCTGATGAAGTTTATCGGCGACGTTCGCGAGAAAGGCGGCATTCCCGTATTGCTCTCCCTGACACCCCGCAACATCTGGAAAGACGGTAAAATAGAACGCCGCAACGACACTTACGGCAAATGGTATCGGGAAGTAGCTGAAGCCACGAAAGTGGATTTTATCGACGTTCACAATATCTCGGCTGATTATCTTGACGCCCGGGGAGAGGCCGCTGCCCAGGCATACTATAAAGGCGATCACACCCATACGTCCAAACTGGGCGCCCAGATGAATGCCCGAAGCGCGGCACAGGGGCTCAGGGCTCTCGGCTACGGCAATCTGCTCATCGATGACAACAAGGTTGCCAAGACGATGAAGAAAACCGAGAAACTGCTGCTGAAGAAGTAATAGCAGCGGAAATTCAGGGAAGTCTTCCAAAACTAGAGTTAAACTTTGGTTACTAAGACTATTTCTTTGTCATAAACGAAAAAAAATGGATATTCAAGAGATATGGCGGAATGAAATGTCGAGCTGCTGCTCGATGCTGATTTGGGATTTGCATGAGAAGTTGCTGGCATGCAAGGAGAAGGGGATGACCACGGAGATA
>CAJOOX010000041.1 GCA_905236195.1 uncultured Bacteroidales bacterium | reverse complement strand
TCAGGATCAGCGGTCATGCAGATGGCAGGAGCCACACCGGCCTCAATATAGAGCGGATTCATAGCCGACTTCTTGTAGAAGGGATACCACTGCACCAGAATCGGAATCTCGAAATAGGAGAGTTTAAGATCGTCTCCGAATGTAGTCTTGGCCACGTTCTGCTTGTACTTCAGCTCGATGGCAACGCCCCAGGCTCCTGTGCCGGGATCAGAACTCTCGAACTGCTTGCCGAAACGGGCACGGACAGCTATGCCGCCTGTGAAGCCGAAACCGGCACCGTCCTCGACAGCGAAGTTGTCGGGGTCTTTCATCATCGTCATTGTACCGCCCACGCGGGGACCGATGGAAAGTTTGTGCTTCCGTTGTTTGGTCTGCGTTTTAATGACCTGAGCAGAATTATCATCACTGCCTCCGAAGAGGTCATCCTGAGCTACAACTGTTCCTGTGAACAGGAGTGCTGCGAACAAAAACAAAATTCTTTTCATACTTTTTAGGTATTTAAAAATGATTATATAGGGTTAAAGAATTGAATCAATAGAAGGGGATCAGTTCCTTGATGGTAATCTGAGCCTGCCCGCCCATGGATGTAGTAACCTCGACCCTTTGGTCGGTGAGTTTCTCGGTGACCGTGAAATAGGTGACCACCGACTCCGTGCCGTTGGGTTTCAGAGTAATTGTCTTGTTGAGAACCCTGAGATTTTCGCTACCCTGAATCGTCACGGTCATGGTGAGTTCCGAATTGGACGCGTTGGTCACTACTGCCGTCACCAACACCTTGTTGTCGGCATTGGCACGGGGATTGGGTTTGTTGATGCGTATCACAGGCTCCGGCACCTTGACCGGCTTGGTGGGAACAGTTGCGACAGGCACTACCTGCTGGGGAACCTCCTCCACCTCCCGCAAGAAACGATAGGCAATGTCTCCATCCCAAAGACGGAGTCCGTTGCTGGCTATGGAGACCTGGAAAGAACGTGCAGAACCTTGCGGCTTGTAGTCAAAGGTATAGCCCGCACCGTTCACACGGCTCTCCATCAGTGCCCCCGATTCGGAATCGAGGACTTTTACATCCAACGGCTGGCTCTGCCAAACCGCTGGTACATCGAGACGGAAGTTGAGCGGTACTGACTGCCCTGCTTTGTATTTAAGCGTGGCGTCACTCACATGGGAGGCAAACGCAGATCCGTTATCCTCCCAACGAAGGATGCCCAGTCCCAGTTCGGTCCGGACGATGGCCAGTTTGTCCGCAAACGGTTCTGCTTCAAGGAACTGTGCGGGCAGGTATACACGGTCATCATCGGCATAACCCCAAAGGTCTCCGGTCTGCACGGGTCGCAACCCTTGCGTTCCAACTGTCTTTGACACCTTGACATAGGGGGGATTGCCTGCGCGGCCGGAAACGGACTGGAGACAATGGAGATAATCCAATTTCAAATCTCTGGGAGCTCCTATTTTGGAGCTCTTCTGACTCTTCACATCGAAGGAATAGAACTTATCGCCGTAGGCATTCCAAATGACGGCCTTCCCATTGTAGACATTAGTGCCTCCGCCGATTTCATCAAGACCCAGAACGATGGGGACTTCGCGGCCGCTGCTGTTGATAAGCTTAAAGCCGGAAGGACCCGTTACAGCCGCAATTCCCTCGGAGAAGGGTGCTATCTCAGTCCATTTGCCATCGAAGCCCAATACCGGACCTCCCAAGTCATCGATGTAGCCATGGCGTCCGTTGCCGTCAACAACGGTCATCAGGCCCTCGGAGAAAAATATCTGATGTTTGATGATGTAGTAAGGGGTGGAGATGCGGTGGAAGGAGCCGTCATCGTTGAGGACACCCAAAATCTGATACCGTCCTCCCTCCTTGCGCAAGGCCACTGCCCGGTGCTCATAGAAAGGCGATATCTGGTCTGCCGAAGGCGGCAATAGCTCGGTACCGTCGGAACGAATGAGGCCTATCTTCCCGTCGGTCGACTTTACCTGAAAGAGGCCCAGACCGTAACGTTCGATGGACGCATAGCGGCGGGGTGTCATCTCCCAACGGATGGCCTGGCTCCATGCTGAACTGACGCAGAGCACGGACAACAGTAAAAATATGTATTTTAATCTTCTCATTTAGTTGATTGGGGTATCTTTATATTTCTGTTCAATGACACCTATACATTTCACCAGATTATTAATCTGAGCTTTGTGCGATGAATTTGCGTATTTTCTTGATTTGGAATCATACGACGGACTGCCTATCCGATTCAATGCATTCTTGAAATCAGCCACCTCCTTACCATATCGTCCGTGCGTGATAGTATTGAGCGAATCTATACCTGTGACAATTTTGCCAACGCGGGAATTATGTCTTTCCTGCGCTTGTGTCTGTTTGTTGTAACTCAGACTGGCGAGACTGTCTAAATCGAGTTTCAGCTCGTTCAGAATTTTAAGAGCTAAATCTTCTGGATTGGCTTCCTCCTTGGGGGCTTCAGCGTTCTCTTCATGCGTCTCCTCTTTGGGCTTTATGTCCTTATTCCCAATGACAGGATTTTGGGGGGCAGAGTGGTTACCTTCTGTCTCTTCTGTTTCACTCCCTTTCTTTTTCAGATTTCCGATTTCTTCCTGAAGGTCTTTCACCTGCTGCTGGAGATTTTCGTTATTCTCCTGCAGTTGCCTTTTATCTTGCAAAAGAGCATCCATATCGGAATCATCTGCCTGGAATGCACTGCCTCCGAAGATATTGAAGGCGAGGCTGACAAGCAGGCAAACGGCCAGAACCGCGATAATAATTTTAGAAATTCGATCCATTTTGTCTTTGAGTTTAGATGCACATTCCACCTGAACAATGGCGAGGGTATGATTGTCGTGTCCTCCGCCATGCGCCGCCCCCAACTGATCCACTTCCGTCTGGATTCTTTCCACAAGCGATGCGGTATCCTGAACTGACGCAAACCGGTTCAGCAGATTGGGCTGAGGCATGATGCCCCACACGCCGTCGGTACAAAGGAAGAAACGGTCGCCGCGCTGATAGGGAACCTCATCTATCGTGGGCGTGTTGTTGGACAAAGAACCCAACCCACGGGTAATGATGTTGGACTGTGGAGACTTCCGTGCCTGTTCCTCGGTAATCGTGCCGTGCTGAACCAATTCGCCCACGAGGGAATGATCCTCCGTGCGGAACCGCATCTTGCCATGGGACATCCGATAACAACGGCTGTCGCCCGTATGTACCACCCATGCCGCCTGGGGCGTAAAGAGCACTGCGACAAGCGTAGAACCCATTCCCCGGAGAGCCGGATTGGCATTCATCTCCGTCACCAGAGCTTCCTGAGTGAGCGCTACCGCACGCTTGAGGGTCTCCTCGGCAGAAGACATCGTATTCGCCTCCTGAACAGCCTGCATGAAGCGCGAGACGGCAATATAGGACGCTGTCCGGCCTCCGGGGCCGCCGCCCATGCCATCGCATACCACAACGAGATAACCCAATGGCGTCTCGGCATAACCGAAGTTGTCCTGATTCTCAGAACGTCCGCCAATCAGGGTGTCCACGCTACCGTGGTATAATGCGGAAACCGATGCAAACTGATTCATGACTCCGTTGTTATTTTAAGCAGCAAGCGCGATAAACGAGATGACGGAAGACAGTATAGAGATAGAGAAACAGATGATGCCGGCAATGTCCCAGCTATGCTGCGTCCGCACGAACTCTTCGGCCGAGGACCAGGTGCCTCTCTCCCATGCCAAACGACGTCCTTTCACGCCTAAATAAATGCATACGAAGGGAGCAAACGGCCAAGCAACGATATTTATCAGAATAATCTGCCAGCAGCCATTGAAGATACCCCAAAGGCCGGACAGTGCGAACGCACCCCAGCTCCAGTCATCGAGTTTGAGGTTGGAGTCAGCCGAGACACCGGCATTCAGGGCTGCTTGCCTTGCGGGCGACAGAGGTGCCTGTTGCTGTACAGGCTGAGCTGCCTGTCCGGCCGGGAAGAAGGAATCAATCTGGTTCCAGCTGATGGGATATTTTCCGGCTACGACAATCTGGTCGCCATGATTGACCGGCACCGCACGGTTGTGAACCATGACATTGTTAATCATTGTTCCGTTTGTACTCGTGTCGCGGAACATCATCTGCGACCCGTCATAATAGATAGTCCCGTGACGGGAACTGGCATAACGACAACGCTCATCCAAGTAGATGTCGCTATTCTTGTCCCGTCCGACGGTTACTTCTCTGAGATTATACATAATGTGGAACTGATAGGTTTTATCGGACTATAAACATAAAGGCATCTCCAGACTGAGGATCATAGAGCGCATAAGCTGCGGGCCCTGAAACCGTGTATTCTGCCTTAACGGTACCATTCACACTGGTTTCCAAGGAAGACGGTCTCACGACATTATTCACCAATGAGCGGTAATCAAAATAGTGAATATTCTGTTTCTTAACCGTATCTCTCTGAATCTGTACAAGCTGAAACCGCTCCACGTTACTGCCGGAACCGGCTTCCAAATACTCAACCGTTACTGAGACTGCGGGATTGCCATTCAACGGCACGATTATCTGATGGGAGAGACTGTCGAATACAAAACGATCGTTGGTTTCCGTCACCGTCTGAAGGTCTGCACTCTGACGGTTGATCATAAGTTCTCCGGGATTCATCTTGACATCGAAAACAATATCTTCCTTGTCATTGGCTACCTTACGGACGGCACGGATGTCGGAAATCCGGACGCTTTGGATGGTTCCCAATTCGTCGCGTACCAGGAATGCATCATTTGAGGCATTGCCGGAAGAATAATCCTGTTCGATAACCAACCCGCGGATTTCGCCGGTTTTAGTTTCGATAACATCCAGAAGAGGCGTCTGTTCCAGGATGTCCTGTTTGGAATTCAAAGCGCGGTAATTACATTTCAGAATATCGTCAAACAGGAAGGTTTCCACAATGCCGTCGGCCCCGAATACACTGACGGTATGCTGTGTCTCGCCGGCATACTCGCCTTCGATACGACGTCCGTCCTTCAACTGATAGATACGGTTGATGCCTGAGAGCGCTGTCTTTTCACGCTGTGTGCCCTGCACGGTAGAAACATCTTCCCAGCTCAGTTCATACTGATTGGGTGTCAGCTCAAGGAACTTGACAATGGTACCTCTTTCCAAAAGGCGAACTTTTGTAAAATTCTTATTGGTCCGGAAAGGCAAAGTAACAAATTCCGTCGCTTTTATGGGCTCGGGCCTGAGGGCTATGTCAGTGAGCAGGAGCGCATCATTCTGGAAGGCGTCATTGCCCTCAGCCCATTTGAACCAGACAGAATCCAACTGCTGCCCGGCAACAGGGGCGGTCTGCTGGCTGGCTACCCATCGGTTGTCGAGAACAACCATAGCCTGGTCGGTCACAACCTCAAAGGTACCGTTGCCGGTCTGACGGCTGATATAACCCTGATATACCGAGCCGTTTTTCATCGTGATGCGCTGCGTGGTCTTGGCTTCGGCAAAAGCACACGACAGCAATGCGCAGCAAAAGATGAGACTTATACGCTTCATATCCTTTGGTATTTGTTTGGATTTTATTTATCTTCTTCCACTACGTAGGGATTATCCACGATTTCCCGGACATATTTTGCCAAGATGCCGAAATTGAATCCTTGGGTACCGGTTATGCCTGCATTGAGCACACCCACCAACTTGCCCTCTTTATTGAAAATGGGCGATCCGCTGGCTCCGCCGATGGTAGCAGCACTGTGCTGGAAACTGTACTGCATGGGTTTCTGGGTAATCTTACCATCGTGATCGACAGCCTGCATGCCATTGGTGGATTTGAAATCCTGAGTCAACGCAGGAGCCGGGAACCCGAGTGTGTAGACATACGTTCCGTTCTTGAGATTGTCGGGATTAATATCAATGGAATCCTGAATATTGACATATGTTGACCCTGCAGGAACTTCGCTTCTCAAACTTTGGAGCAACGCAACATCTTTCTCCGGATTGGAACCGGCAGACAGGGTCCGGCAGGAAATCATATTTTCACTGGAATAGTATTTGCCCTGCGGAATTAAAACGATGCCGTCGCTCACACCGTTCACCCTGACCCGGTCCACAAATGCCTGGTCGGTTGTGCCGTAAGTGGCACGCAGGAATTCTTCGCGGCAGTATTTCTCGAGCGCATTTTTCATCTCCTTGGCAGTTTCAAAAAGCCAGGGTTTCACCACATGGAGGTTGGTGATGATCTTCCCGTCCTTGGAAACAAAGAATCCTGTGCCGAAATAGGAGCCGTATTTAACCTTGGCCTCGTCGGTAATCATATCGTAAGGCAGGAAATGCGGACCCTTACTGTCAGTATAGAACAACAGTTTTTCGGGAAGTGGGAAATTCTTGAGTTCGGACAAATCGACACCGTCGCAGGAAATCTCGAAATGGTACATTCCCTGAAGCAGAACTACGGAAGAACTGTAGCGTGCATAAAGTTGGGACTCGTCCATTTCCCGGGGACCGGGTTTGATGATTCCGGATTTCCAAAGACCGATACCGACAGCGGCCAATACGATAACAGCGGCTGCGATGCCGGCAATGGTCTTCCAGGCATCATTGGGCCACGGAATGGAACGGCTCAGATCGGCGGGAACACCGCCGCAGACCACAGCACTGTTTTTCTTAATTCGTACGGGCGTGTTGGACGCAATCTTCTGTCCATCGACCGTAGTGCCGTTCTTCGAATGGTCGAAAATATAGAACTTGCCGTCCTTGCCCTGCTTAATGGTAGCGTGATAACGGCTCACGGTTGCTCCCGAAAGCTGAATTGAGTTCTTGAAATCGGAACCGATGCCGTAGATGGCCCGATAAGCAGAATTGTCCTCTGGTTGAGGCACCTGTGCCCACGATAACTCCACATCGGCAAAACGGATGGCATCACCACGGCGGATGCTGACCTGCTTGCCGGGTTTGATGGGCTGGTTCATCACAAAAGTGCCGTTGTGACTGCCCTTGTCCTCCAAAAACATGTCACCACTGTCCATCATGGTAATCTCTGCGTGAAGAGAACTTACTTTGGGACTGTTCAGAACGATGTTACAACCGGGATCGCGGCCTATCTTGATAATTCTCATAATGTTATGTATTTAAAAGGTTTTTACAATTAGAGACGATATTTTGAAGCATTGGACGTGCTGTCTTTCTTGGGAGCTTCTTCCTGCTCTGCAGGCTTAGGCTCTTCCTTCTTGGCAGCCTTGTCTGATTTTCCGGCCTTGGTTTTGGCGGCTTCGTTGGCTTGAGCATCGTCCTTCTTGGCGGCTTCATCATTTTCAGGGTTCTGCGTTTCCTCTTTGGGCTCAACCGCATTTTTGTTGAGTGTGTCGGAGGGTGCGACAACCGTATTGGGTGCGCCATTGTCGGCAGGTGGTGCCGGTGTCGGATCGGAAGATAAGGCAATGTAGGCCCAAATTCCGCCGCCGATTACCACAATCGCGGCCACAGCAGCAATCACATACTTCAAATAGCCGATCGGATTGGGAATGATGTTCCAGTCCAGCTGAGCCACATGAGCAAAAGAAACGTTATCCTTGCGGGTAACAGGAACAGGAACGTTTCTCGAAATACGGATACCATTGATATAGGTACCGTTCTGACTTTGATCCAGAATGGTCATTTTACTGCCCGGACCCACAGTGAGAACCGCATGACGACGGCTGATGACATCCGTGCTGTCATTGATTACAATGTCGCAGCCCTGTTCTCTTCCGATTGAATAAGATTTCATAATGTGTAGTTGTTAGATATTTAGTTATTGTTTTGCTGATCTTGCTTAACTTCCGGGACCTTTATTTCAGAATCAGATTCCTTAGCTTTGTTCATAATGTCGGTGGAAACCTTCTGTTCCTGCTGTTCCGGAACTGTCTGTTCACAAGAAGACTTACTGAGTAATACAATATTGAGAATCAGACTGGCGATGCAGACAAAGCCAAGTACGGCAATTGAGATTTTTGCTTTTTTATTCATAGGGGTTTCTTTTAATGAATTTTTCTTTGTTTCAATCAGCAACAGGGTCAGGTTGTCGTGTCCTCCGCCTTCCTGTCGCCCCTGATTATCCACCCCGGTGGCAATATCATCGACCAAGGCGCCAAGGGCCATCTTCCGATTGGAAAGTTTCTGAATGAGATTCGCTTCAGGCATTGTCCCGTGAATACCATCGCTGCAGAGCAGGAAACGGTCGCCTTTTTCAAAACTCAGCTCTTCGATACTCACCTCAACATCGGGCTTGATGCCCAAGGCCCGGGTAATTACATTCGACTGGGCTGAGAGACGGGCCTGCTCTTCGGATATGACGCCCTGCTTGACCAATTCGAAGACCATGCTGTGGTCGAAGGTGCGAAAGGCTTTCTTCTTGCCCCGAATCTGGTAGCAACGGCTGTCACCTACATGGGCAACCCACACAGAATCCTCGTTGAAAAGAGCCACAACCGCCGTGGATCCCATCCCCTTGAGCGTGGGTTCGGCGGCAGCGCGTTCGAGAATCGCCATGTTGGCATTGCGAATCGCCTTGATAACTACATTGGCCTGTTCTTCGTCCTCGGGGGCTTCCTGCACGCTTCGGATAATTGTTTCGACCGCTATCGACGATGCAGTCTTGCCGCCGGGGCCGCCGCCCATGCCATCGCACATCACAGCCAGAAAGCCGCGTTTGGTATCAGCCGAACCATAGGAGTCCTGATTCTCGGCACGGCCTCCTATGCGCGATTCAGCAAATCCCTGCAGGAGGTCTGTTTGGGTGGTGTGAAGTTGTTTCAGTTCCATAGCTATTTAAATAATTAGCAATAATATCACAATGATCAAAGCAACAAATCCTATCGCCCACAATACGGCTGAGAGGGTATGGGCCTGCACATAGTTGTTGAGTTTATCACTGAATGTGGGATCCGGTGTAAGCGCATCCTGAATGGCCTTTTTGAAATCCGAGGCCGTCTGGTAACGCTTGTCCTGATCTTTGTTTGTCGCTTTCCAAATCACCTTCATCAACTTGAAGGGAATCTTTGAGTCGTTGGGAAGGGGTTCTTTGATCTGCCTGGTCAGCGTATCGACTTCGGTAGTGCAAGACATGGGGTTCTTTCCGGTCAGGAGTTCATAGAACGTGATGCCGAGCGCGTAGATATCCGTGGTGGCATTGATCCGTGCCTGGGCATTTTCCTCGCGCAGTATCTGCTCGGGTGCAGAATATTCCGGTGTGCCGATGAAACCATAGGACGAGAACTTATTGCCTCCGTTCATACGGGCAATGCCCAAGTCCATAAGACGGACATTGGAATTGTTCTCCACCATGATGTTGGACGGTTTGATGTCGCGATGGATAACACCTCGCGAGTGAGCATAGTCGAGGGCATCCAATACGGATTGAATCGCATGACAGATTTTTTCAACCCGGAGCGGATCGTTATCCATCTGATGAACATATTTGTCGATGTTCTCGCCTTGCACAAAATGGCTCAGAATAAAGACGGGTCCGTAGTCGGGTGCATATTCACAATAGCCCACCATCTCTACCAGATTGGGATGACGGAAGGCCAACGAAGCTTCCTGACGCGCACGCTCACGAATCATTTTATTGCCGGAATAGGCGCTCTTCACCTTCTTGATGGCTATCGGTTCGCCGGTCTTGCAACGGAATCCTTTGTAAACATCGCCCATGGCACCGCCGCCGATATGGGAATTATCCGGGTTATAGCAATACCACTCCCCCATCACCTTAAGATAGATGAAGGGGTCACCGGGCCGCTGAACAACTGTTTTGGACGGCGGGTATTGCTGTGGTTGTTGATTAGGCATAGCGTAGTTATTGCACTGGATAGGCTGACTCAAGAGCTTGGGCAGCATCCAACTGTTCTTTAGCCTCCTGGGCATTCTTCAGGGCGGTGCGACTCTGTTCTACATAGGATGGGTCATCACGGAGTTCGGATGCCGCAAGGGCTTTTGTGAAATAGTCGATGGCTTTTTCCATGTCGCGTTCATAGCCTTCTGCTCGACCGGGACCACCGTAATAATCTTTACCCAACTCGAAAAGTGCTTTGTAGTTGTTTTTGTCCTGCTCGACGCAACGTTCCAACATCTCGTGGGCCTTGACATTGTCAATCTCCACACCTGCCCTTTTGCGCATGGCCACTACCGATTCTATGATGGCATCCCTCTGGGTCTTGCCCTCAAAGTAAAGCCGGCTCAGCAACAACGTTGCCTCGGCATAGCCTTTATTTGACAGCTCATTGAGGTATTTTACCCCTTTGGGTGCTCCGTCGCTCTTCAGAAGATCCAAAGCGACATGAAATGTCATCGTATCGGAAGATGTAAGCTGATTAGTTACACGGGCTTTTTGCGTTTCTTTAAACGTGTTAGAGTCGTTTCCTCCAGTAATGAATTCTGTTTGGGGGTTTGGATCAGATTTCGGCCAGAAAGCCACAGCAGCGCCAATCAGAGCTGCGCCTGCTACAGAAGCGGCAATGATGCTTTTCGTTTTATTCCACTGGATCGCATCATCCTTCAGACTTACTGGAAGGCGTTCCAAAGCAACTCTGAATTCGGCCGCGCTCTGGAAGCGGTCGGCACGGTTCTTCTGGGTTGCCTTCTCCACAATCTTACGCAAGTCTTTGTTCTTGATAAGATGCAGGGGAAGTTTGGCGTGAATCTGTTTGTGGAGCACCTCGTGACGGTCGCCTTCGAAGGGTGTATGGCCGACGATACACTGGAACAGGAGAATGCCCATCGCGTAGATATCCGTCGTAACGCCCTGGCTCTTGATATCGCCAAGCACCAGTTCCGGCGCGGCATATTCCGGTTTGCCCATAAATACACCGGCTACCGTGAGCGACTTGTCGTTGGTAGTGAGCGAGCGGAGCTGCTTGGCAATGCCGAAATCGATCAATTTGATATGACCGTCACGGGTCACCATGATGTTGGTAGGATCGATGTCGCGGTGGATATAACCGGCATCGTGGAGAGACATCAGACCCGTCAGGATGCTCCGCATCACCTGGATGGCGAAACGGTAAACATCCTTCCGGTAGTCATCGTATAGCTTCTGGGCATACTGAACCACTTGCCCCTTACGATCCAGAAATTTGCCTTGCAGCATATCGTCCAAAGAGACGCCTTCGAGCAGTTCGCTCACCACATGGTAATGCTTAACACTCTCTCCCAGCACATCCTTGGTCTCTGTTTCGATGAAACCCAGCATTTCGACGAGGTTGTCGTTACGTATCTGTATGGAAGCCTCGCGCCTGGCTCGTTCAATGGCACTGTCGGGCAAGTCATCATACATAAATTTGATGGCCACCTTGCGAGTCATTCCACTTCGTTCATCTACACAGCGGCCTTCATAGACCTTACCCATGCCGCCGACACCCAGCGGTTCAGACTCGGTGTCGAACTCATAGTAAACGCCATGTTTTGCCTCTGCTCTGCCTTGTAATTTCTGAATTGACATAATTTACATTGCTTTTAGGGATTCTCCCCTTTTTACATTCCGACGGTTCCGCCGTGATTACCGCCTATAGTACCATCTAAACCCACCGTGCCGGGAGCTCCGCCACCACCATTCCAGTAAGGAGGTTCATCAAAGGAAGACTCAGCGCGTGTAGCTCCAGCCCCACCTCCGAACATCGGGGGTTCGTCATTGGGATAAGCCGGCTGTGCATCGGTTTCTACGGCTATGAAATTGGGATTTACCTTCAGACCCAAAGTAGGAGCATCGATAAGCACCACAAGGAGTTCATAATTGTCTCCAATAGTCAAGATATCGCCATTCTTGCACTCTTCAGCCGAGAATCCCAAACTCACACCATTGATCATCGTTCCATTGGTGGAACGGGCATCGCTAATGGAGGCTATTACCTTCTCGGGGTTTTTCATCTTTCTGACCACCAAAACGGCATGTTCGCCAGAAACCGTACCTTCAGGCAACTGAATATCGCACTTGCTGTTCTGGCCAATCACGTTCTGACCGATGTGCAAAGGCCAGAATTCGCCTCCTGCATAACGGGATACAGAATAGAGGAAACCTACAACGGGTTTACCCTGAGAAGCGGCTTTGCCATAAGACGGCTGTGCCTGAGGGGCAGACTGGCCTCCCTGAGGAGCCGGGGAATCATCCATTCCGGGGACAACCGTACCCCTATGGGAATTGCCATTACCACGTGAGTAAAAATCTCCACCACCCTGACGGTTGTAATTGGAGTTTTGCTGACGAGGAGAATCATCCGGCTCCAAGCCTGAAATAATCGTTCTGTTCTGTGACATAATCGTAAATATTAAGAGTTTAACTTGCAATCATATGATGAGGTATCTGAACTTCATTGACTTTAATGATGCGAATTAATGAATTAATCTCTAAATTCATTATAAACACACACGGAAGACATTTACTACTGGCTCTTTCCACACTCCATATATTTAAAAATAAAAAAAAGCGTAGACTCCACCTTACGTCTTCCAAGTTCAGCACGTCCCTAACGCCTTATGGTTGAAGTCCACGCATAATGCGCAGACTCAAACAGGTGTTAGTTTGCTCTTTTAACTCGTTTTGCGAGGTGCTGATTCGGAAGACGATTTGAGCAAATATGTCGGTGTCCCGATTTTTGTGAATAGAACACGATGCAAAGATGAAGAAAATAATTGGATTTTGCAAACAAACGTGCAAAAAAATGCGATTTTAGGATAAAAATAGGCGATTTTGCATAAGAAAGGGCAAAAAAAGATGTATTTAAATCAAAAAACTGCCAAAAAGAGTAAAGGAAGAACTCAAAATCTCGGGTGGAAAATGGGCTCAGTTGCAATAGTCCGTGGATGACCAGACACACCATCCTACCCAAATAACACCACCAAACGATACATGAAGAATGGCAGATCC